>CAYNSP010000079.1:0-4511 GCA_964400035.1 uncultured Acidimicrobiaceae bacterium
CTGGTCAGCGAGTTCATCCGAATTCCACCGAATGGAAACCCGACCCTCGGGTGTGAAACCCGAGGCGGTCAGGGTGATCACGGTCCCGATCGGCCCGGAGTCGGGAGACACGATGAGCGGTCCCGGTGCGGCGACGACAGGAATGGTCAGAAACCCGAGAGCGATACAGGTCAGGAGTGCGACGGACCATCCACGGATCCGGTCTGAAGGTCTGGCCACCATTCCATCCTTCCGCCAACCCCGGGGGGCAGGCTAGCCGGAGGAATCCGGACCCGTCCATCTCCGGCGGCGAATGGTCACTAGGGACCAAATCCCCTAATGGAATGAATCGACGCAGGGAACAATTGGGAAAGGTATGGCCGAACCATTGACGATCCGGACGACCCCAAGACCGCGGACTCCCGAGGAGAAGCTGGTGTGGGATGCCCTGGAAGGGGTGATCGACCCCGAATTGGGCGTTCCGATCACGGATCTCGGGTTGGTATACGAGGTCAAGGTGGACGGAACACGGGTGGAGGTCGTGATGACCACCACCACCCCGATCTGTCCGCTGGGATCGTTCCTCCAGCAGGAGGTGATCCGGAGCCTGCCCGGCAGGGAGGTCACCGTGACACTCGTTCATCGTCCGGTCTGGACCCCGTCGATGATGAATGAGCGCGCCCGGAAGCTGCTCGGCTGGGATAGACCCTGATGCAGGGTCGGATCAGCCGACCCGCATTGCTCCCGATCGGACTGGTGGCGGCCGTCGCACTGGTCTTCGCGCTGTGGACCGGTCTGTTCCAACTCGGTGTGGCCGGAGCCCCACCGGTTCCGGTCCACGGTCCGCTGATGGTGCTCGGATTCCTCGGGACCGTGATCGCGGTCGAACGTGCAGTCGGACTCGGTCAGGTCCGGGCATGGGCGGCCCCCATCCTTTCGGCCATGGGAACGGTCCTGGTCATGTTCGGCCAGTTCCGAACCGGCATGGCGGTGCTCACGGTCGCCGGCGCCGCTCTGGTGGCGGTGTACCTGGTGGCGATGAGGATCGCCGGCTATGTCGACCATCTCCTCGTCGGGGCCATGGGTGCGGTCTCCTGGGTAGTGGCCGCGGCGGCCATGTTCGGGCAGACAGCTACCTCGAAGGTCGTCCCGTCACTCGCCGTGTTCCTCGTACTCACGATCATCGGGGAGCGGATCGAACTGTCACGTATGGCACCCAACCGGTCTCAGACCCGCTCCTGGATCGCGGTCGGCGCCGCTGCCGTGTTGCTGGTCTCCTCAGCCGTGTCGATGTGGTGGGGAGTCCACGGACTCCACATTGCCGGTGCTTCGATGGTCCTGCTCGCCGTCATATCCGCCAGCGGTGACATCGCCCGCCAGACGATCAGGATGAAGGGACTGACCGCCTTCATGGCGGCTGCGATCCTCGCTGGCTACGTATGGCTGGTGATCTCCGGTCTCTTGTGGGCGACCGAACGGGCCCTACCCGGCACCGCCTACTACGACGCGGCGCTCCACACTCTGTTCATCGGGTTTGTCATGTCGATGATCTTCGCCCACTCCGCGGTCATCCTCCCTTCTGTCGCTGGCATCCAGCTCCCCTACCACCCGACGTGGTGGATCGGTCTGGCGGCACTCCACCTGACCCTCCTGTTGCGGGTACTGGGCGGCGTCCTAGAGGACCAGTTGATCAAGGAGATAGGAGGGACCGGAAACGTGGTGTCGATCGGACTCTTCGTGGCGCTGGCGGTCAGTTCATCGATTCGTCGCCGGGGGTCATCGCCGGGCTGACCTCCCCTACGGGAGTCCCGCAATGGGGGCAGGTCTCGAACTCCTCAGCATCGAGAAAGCGGCCGCATGACAGACAGGTTCTGTCGATCCAGCAGGCAGGATCACCCATACCGACACTCTATCCCGTCGGGGGACTTTGGACCCTGGCCGGCATGGCGGCACACCGTATAGGGTAAGAGGAGTCTTTACCCGCCCACCACATAGGAGGAAGCAATGGCCAAGACATACGACACCCGGATCGACCTAAGCAGCGAGGCCCGCAGCGAACTGGTCGCCCTGCTCAACAAGAACCTCGCCGAGGCCCTCGACCTCTACAGCCAGACCAAACAGGCCCACTGGAATGTCAAGGGCGTCGATTTCATCCAGCTGCACGAGCTCTTCGACGAACTGGCGGAGAACCTGGAAGGTCATGCCGACGAACTGGCCGAGCGGGCCACCGCCCTGGGCGGTGTCGCCAGGGGCACGGTTCGAATGGCCGCGGCTGACAGCGACCTGGCCGAGTATCCCGACGATGTCGCCGACGGGATCAAACACGTCGGTCTGCTCGCCGACCGTTATGGCGAGTACGGCAACCGGGTACGGGAAGCTATCGACAAGGCGGAGGAACTAGGCGATCCAGTCACCGCCGACCTGTTCACCGGAATCTCCCGTGATCTCGACAAGCACCTCTACTTCCTGGAGTCCCACATCCAGATCTGACGGACCCTGGATTTCGGGACCTTGGCCCCTACCGCTATAGCCCCGATTGCCACAAAATTGGGGTTGTCAGGGATCCAGGGTGGATCCCGGAAAGGAGTCGAAATGGTTCTGAAAACTTGGGCTCCGATCTCAGACTTGGAGCGCGAGATGCGTTCATTCTTCGACCGTTACTGGCCGGAGAGACCAAGCGCTCAGCTTCCGGTACGTGTCCCTGTGGACATCACCCGTGAAGATGATCACATTGTGATCACGGCTGACCTCCCCGGAGTCGATCCTCTGGTCGACGTGGACGTCTCCGTCGAGGGCAACACCCTCACTATCAGCGGTGAGAGGTCCCACGAGGAGGAGGTCAAGGAGGACAGCCGGGTTCTCTGGGAGCGCAGCTACGGGCGATTCGAACGTCGGATCGGGCTGCCCGACGGTGTCGATCCAGACGCCATCACAGCCACCTACGACAAGGGTGTGCTGGTGGTAAAGGTCCCCGCACCTACAGCGGAGACACCGGAACGACGGCAGATTCCGATCAAGGCACCGGACGCCTGACAGAGAGGAAGCCCTCCCGACGGAGAGTCGGGAGGGCTTCTTCGCGTTCTGGCTCCCTTCTTGAGGGAGTTATCGCGCTCAGAGCGCGACAACTACCTGAGTCTCGCGGATTCATGCTTGACAAACCCCCTCCACCACCGTTATCTAATACCTGAATCACCTCTCAGTTTGAGAGCTAGGAGGAGGAACAAGCCACCATGAACCGCAAAGCAATCGGTCTGGTACTGGTGATCGGTCTCGCCATCGCCGCTTGTAGTCCAAGCGGAGGAGGCGGTGCCACCACCACCAGCCAGCCCCAATCGACGACCACCACCGGTCAGCAAGACACCACCACCACACAAGACACACCCGGTGAGCCGATCCGTGTCGGGATAATCACCACAACCTCCGGCGCCCTTCAGTCATACGGTCAGCAATACCTGGCCGGACTCGAAGCCGGACTCGCCTACGCCACCGACGGGACCGGCCGGGTGAACAATCGCCCGATCGAGTTCGTGATCCGTGACGACGGGTTGGATGCCGACGCGGCAGTCACCCATGCCACCGAACTGGTAGGTGACGGCGTGACCATCATCGCCGGGACAGTTGGCTCCGGTGTCGCCACCCGTCTCGCCGCTTTCGCCGAGGAGAACGAGATCCTCTACATCTCCGGCCCGGCGGCCACCGACGCCGTCACCGGGATCAACGGCTACACGTTCCGCTCCGGACGGCAGAGCTGGCAGGACGTCGCCACCGCGGCATCCCTGATCGAAGGGACCGAGGGCAAGGTCCTCGTCTTCGCCCAGGACACCGCATTCGGCCAGGGCAACGTTGCCGCAGTCACAGCAGTGCTCGGTGGTCGTGGCTTCACCGTCGAGTCGATCCTGGTTCCCGAATCGGAGACGGAGTTCACCGGTTACGCCGACCAGATCAACCAGGCGGAGCCGGACCTGGTCTTCGTCGCCTGGGCGGGAACGACCTCCGGCGCGATGTGGGTGGCCCTCAACCAACAGGGCGTGTTCGACAACGCTCCAGTGGCGACCGGTCTTGGTGACTCGATCACCTGGCCGTTCTACGGCGAGGACCCCTCGGGCATCAGCTTCCTCAACCACTACTTCGGTGGCGCACCGGATAACCCGGTCAACGACTACCTGGTCGAGAACGCCGATGTCGTCGATCTGTTCACCCCGGACGGTTTCGTCGCCGCCCAGATGATCGTCCGTGCCCTCACCGAGGCAGAGCCTGACGACGTCGACGGGATGGTGACCGCGCTCGAAGGATGGACATTCGATGCACCCAAGGGTTCCCAGACCATCCGGGCATCAGACCATGCCATGATCCAGCCCATGTTCGTCGTCCGTCTCAACGCGGTGACCGACGGTTTCGAAGCAGAACTGCTCGACACCCTCGACGGCGCAGTCACCGCTCCGCCCGAGCAGCCCAAAAACGTAGATCCGAAGAGCGCCGCGTAGGGAAAGAGTGAAGACCTCGGTGGCCGCCGTACCACAAAAAAAGTAGGG
>CAYNSP010000079.1:4521-8722 GCA_964400035.1 uncultured Acidimicrobiaceae bacterium
CAGGCTGCCCTCGCCGTCACCAACCTCAGTTGGGGTGTGGGGGGTCTGGTCATCGTCAACGATGTCACCCTCGCCGTCGCACCGGGTGAATTCGTCTCCGTGATCGGGCCTAATGGAGCCGGCAAGACCAGTCTGATCAACCTGATCTCCGGTGTCTACAAGCCAACGTCCGGCACGGTCGAACTGCTCGGTGAGGACGTCACCGGTCTGCGCTCCGCCCACCGAACCCGAAAAGGTCTGGGAAGAACATTCCAGGCGTCCAGCCTCTTTCCCGGTCTCACCGTCGGCGAGAACATCCGACTTTCCGCCAGATCGGCGCTCGGGGGGAGTCTCCGACTCTTCACCATCCCCAAACCGGGCGACGAGGCTGATGGGCGGGTCGAATCGGCTCTGGAAGAAGTGGGCCTCACCGTCCGACGCAATGACCGGGCAGCAGACCTGTCCCACGGTGACAAACGGAAACTCGAGTTGGCGCTGGTACTCGCCGGAGATCCACAGGTCCTGCTCCTCGACGAACCGACCGCCGGAGTCTCCCTCGAGGAGACACGTCCTCTGGTCGAACTGATCCAACATGTCCACGCCTCCGGCAAGACGGTCATCATGGTCGAGCACCGGATGGAGTTCGTGGTCGACGTGTCCGACCGGGTGGCCGTGATGCACGAAGGAAGGCTCCTCACCACCGGAACACCCGACGAAGTGATGGCAGACGCGACGGTGAGGTCCGCCTACCTCGGAGGCCGAAGGTGACCGTACCGCACTGCGTACTCCGTATTCTGTACTTCAAAAGACCCGTCGTCCCTTGGGGCCGGGGATCCCGGTCGCGGTACGAAGTACGAAGTAAGAGGTACGTTCTAGCGGGTACCCATCAGTCGGTCGTGGAGTCCCAGGGTCTTAGCCCGCAGAGGCTCGATCCGATCAATCACCTCCTGGGCTCGGCGAGCCATACCCAGGTAGATGGCGACCTCAAGTTGGCTGTCCAACTCGGACAGCGACCCAAGCGCCATCTCCAAGTAGCGCGCCATTTCTCGAGGCCGTCCCCGTCCCGCGCCCTCGGCAGTGTTCGAAGTGACCGAGATCGCCGCCCTTCGAATCTGAGGGCTCAATCCGAATCTCTCGGACCCAGGGTTCTCCTCACTGACTCTGTACCCCAGGCCCACAAGTTCAACGGCTTCCTGATAGATCTCAAGCTGTCTGAAATCGTTCACAGAAGTGTGTCTACCGCCATTTCCAACCGACTTCTAGACCCTTTCGCTGTACGCCGTACGCAGTACGCAGTACGGACGGAACGCTTTGGGAGACAAAGAGGCGAGTGGGGGGGCAAATGAGTGCCCTCGCCATCTCGGATCTCCACGTCTGGCGGGGTGAAGCCCACATCCTTCATGGAGTCGACTTCACCGTCGCCGAAAGGGGAGTGACTGCACTCCTGGGGCGGAACGGCGTAGGAAAGACCACCACCCTCCTATCGATCATGGGCATGCTCCCGGCAACCGGGTCGATCAAGTTCGACGACCGGGAACTGATCGGGACCCCTACCCATCAGATCGCCAACCTCGGCATCGGGTATGTTCCCGAGAACCGGGAGGTGTTCTCCACCCTCACCATCGCCGAGAACTTCAAGCTGGCCGAGAAGCGTGGCGAAGAACCCCGCTACGACCTGGTCTTCGAGCTCTTCCCCGCCCTCAAAGACCGACTCCAACAGGTCGCCGGCACCCTCTCCGGTGGGCAACAACAGATGCTCGCCCTCGGACGGGCACTACTCAACGACAATCATCTCCTCATCATCGACGAGCCCACCCAGGGTCTCGCCCCTATCATCATCGAAGGGGTCGTCGAAGCTCTGATCAAAGCCACCACGGACACCACCGTCCTGCTGGTCGAACAAAACCTGTGGGTGGCATCGGAGCTTGCCAGTGAAGCGATCGTCCTCGACCACGGCAATGTCGTCTACACCGGGCCGATGGCACCCCTGGCCAACGACCCGGCCCTCGCCGGTCGGTATCTGGGAGTCGAAGTGCGGTGAGCAGCTTCGTTCTCTACACCATCACCGGGCTCGGGCTCGCCGGTCTCTACTTCCTCCTCGCCGCCGGTCTCTCTCTCATCTTCGGCCTGATGAGTGTCCTCAACTTGGCCCACGGAGCATTCTTCGCCGCCGGTGGGTTCGCCGCCTGGTTTGTCATGGCCAATGTCGATGCGGTCCCACCCGGCCCACGTTTCGTCCTCGCCGTGATCGCCGCCGGGCTGGTCGGTGCTCTCGCCGGTGGCGCCGTCGAACGAGGTCTGATCAGACGTCTCTATGGGCGTCATGTCGAACAGATCCTGCTGACCATCGGTCTGGGCATGGCCGCCGTAGCCCTTATGGGTGCCTGGTTCGGATATGACCCGAGACTGATGCCCCAGCCCGACTGGTTCCGTGGCACCACTCACATCCTCGGTGCCGCCATACCCAACAACCGCCTGCTCCTGATCGGGGTGGCCACGGTGATGCTGATCGCCCTCATGGCGTTCCTCAACAGGACCCGGCATGGTCTCATCATCCGGGCCGGTGTGGAGAACCCGATGATGGTGAGAGCCCTCGGGATCGACGTCTCGAAGAGTTTCACACTGGTGTTTGCCATCGGTGGTCTGCTCGCCGGGATCGGCGGGTCACTTGGGGCGGTCTACTTCAACGGGATCAACCCCAACCTGGGGACCGGCCAGCTGATCTTCGCCTTCATCGTGGTGGTGATCGGTGGTCTCGGCTCGATACCCGGCACCGCGGTGGCAGCGGTCCTGGTAGCCCTCACGCAGGTCTACGCAAACAACTACATCGCTACCGGTCTGGGATCCATCTCGGTGGTGATACTGCTGGCAGTCGTCTTGTTGGTCCGCCCCCAGGGCCTCCTCGGAAAGGCACCACAGTGAAGCGGGTGTGGCCGATCCTCCTCGCCGCTGGAGTGTTCGCGGTGCTCCCATTGCTTCCATTTGGTATTCCGGTCCTCTTCGCCGGACCGTTCAGCAGCGCGGGCACACTCCAGGCCCTGGCCGTGGCCCTGGTGTTCGCCGGTCTGGCCATGTCCTACGACATCCTCTTTGGCTACACCGGTCAGCTCAGTTTCGGACATGCCCTCCCCTTCGCCCTCGGCGTCTACGTCACCAACCTGTTCATGATCCACTTCGAGATGCCCTACTTCCTGGCACTGGCTGCGGCGGTGGCAGGGATCGGCGTCTTCATGACTCTCCTCGGCTCGGTGGCCCTGAGGGCGATCGGCGTGGCCTTTGCAATGGTCACTCTCGCCTTCGCCGAGGCGTTCCACCTCCTGGTTGCGATCGACCCGTTCCGGATCTTCGGAAGGGAGGAGGGTTTGGCTCTCGCCTCCTCACAACTACCCGATTTTCTGCGGGGTGTGGTCAACACCCGCAACGTCTACTGGCTGGCCCTGGCCACCACCCTGGTCATCTTCCTGGTGGCCCGGATAGTGGTCAGATCCCGGGCCGGTCAGGTGTTCCAGGCGATCAGGGAGAACGAGCCGAGAGTGGAGATGATCGGACTGGTCCCGTTCGGTTTCAAGCTCGCCTCCTTCGTCACCTCCACGACACTGGCCGCATTCGGCGGCGGCATCTATCTGCTGGTCGTCCGGGGTGCCGGGATCAGCGTCACAACAGCAACCTTCACCATCTCGATCGTGCTGATGGTGGTTCTCGGAGGTGTCGGCAAGCTCTGGGGTGCAGCTCTCGGCGGGTTCGTCTACGGGGTCCTCACCCTCCGGCTCTCCGCCGTCTCGGGCTCGGACTTCGTCTCCGGTCTCCCCGCCTGGATTGGCAAACCCCTTGGTGAACCCCTCTTCGTGCTGGGTGTTCTCTTCGTCCTTCTCATGTTGTTCGCCCCGGGTGGGTTGTCCTCGCTGAGAAGGAGGTCGGGATGACACGTACTTCGTACTGCGTACTTCGTACTTGGAGCACGGCTTCTCGCCGTGAACGCTCCTGTGGCGAAGTAGTCCAGTCGCAGTACGCAATACGAAGTACGCAGTACATGGGGAAGAGACATGTTTGCGACTAATGGCCATATCCGTCTGGAGTGGGAGGAACAGGGCAGCGGCGACCCGGTCCTCCTCATCCAGGGTCTGGGTTCTGCCCGTTGGGGTTGGGAGCCCCTGGTCCCGGCGCTCGCCGAACACTTCCGGGTGATCACCTTCGACAACCGTGGCATCGGCAGTTCGACCAT
>CAYNSP010000080.1:0-8660 GCA_964400035.1 uncultured Acidimicrobiaceae bacterium
CAGTGGGAAGCTCTCGACCCCAGACTCAAACACCTGGTCCGAACTACCTAGGGGCACCCCCCAGACCAGGGTCGCCCCGACAGAAACCTTCCGATCATCACCGAAACCACACATACTCCGGGTAAGAAGAACGCTCAGGCGTCGATCGGTCATGTCAAAGGTCGGGGAGTGCGTGTCCAACCCACTAGTGTCTAGAACATATGTTCGTCCTCGGGATTGATCCAGGGCTCTCGACCACCGGATACGGGTTGATCGAGTCCAGCCACCCACCAAAGGCGATCCTGGCGGGGGTTATCCGCACCGACCCCGAAGCCGGTGTAGGGGAACGACTCTCCGAGCTCTATGACGGTCTCAGTCAGGTTGTGGCCGAAACCACACCCGACGCCATCGCTCTCGAGACCGTTTTCACCAACCGCAATCTGCAGACCGCAATGTCGGTGGGACGGGCGTCAGGTGTCGCCATCCTCATCGCAGGGAGGGCAGGGATCCCCGTCTTCGAGTACGTGCCGACGGCGGTGAAATCTGCTGTCACCGGTGACGGATCGGCTAACAAGAAGCAGGTGCAGTCCATGGTCGCCCGTCTACTCAAGCTCAGCCAGCTCCCCGATCCTGCCGATGCCGCCGATGCCCTGGCCATCGCCCTTTGCCATCTGCGGGCCGCACCCCTGAAGGCTCAACGATGATCGGTCGCATCAGAGGCATCCTCGTCTCCGCCAGGGACACCACTGTCTGCGTCGATGTGGGCGGGGTCGGGTACGAAATCGAAATGGTGCCCCGGGATCTGATCTCGCTACCGGGGGTTGGCGAGGAGATCGTGATCCACACCCACATGCATGTTCGCGAGGACGACATCAGTCTCTTCGGGTTCGCTTCCGACCACGACCGTGAGATGTTCCGCACTCTGATCACCGCCAGCGGGGTCGGGCCCAGGCTGGCCATGTCCATCCTGGGATCGATGAGTGCCGCCGAGGTACTCCGTGCCATCGTCTCTGAGGATGCTGACGCTCTGACCGTCGCCCCTGGAGTCGGGAAGCGGGGTGCACAGAAGATCGTCCTCGAACTGGCACCGAAACTGGCCGGACGCGAAGTCGACCTTACCGGTGGCGATGTCGGATCGGTCCGGCAGGCACTCGAGGGTCTGGGCTATTCCACCGCGGAGATCAACGAGGTACTTTCAGAGATCGATACCACCGATACCCTGGCTGACCAGATCAAGACGGCCCTGCAAAGTCTCGGCCGGAGGTAGACGATGCGTGAAGAGAGCCTGCTCAGCCCGACGGTCGTAGATGAGGTGGAGATCACCCTCCGACCCCGGACCCTCGACGAGTTCATCGGGCAGGTCAAGGTCAAGGAGCGGCTCCGCATCTCGCTCGAGGCCTCGATCAAGGAGAACCGCTCCCTGGACCATGTCCTTCTGTCAGGTCCACCCGGACTCGGGAAGACGACCCTGGCCGCGATCATTGCCGCCGAGAAGGATGTCGCTTTCCGGGTGACCTCGGGGCCGGCCCTCGAACGACCCGGAGACCTTGCCGCGATCCTCTCCAACCTCCAACCCCAGGATGTGTTCTTCATCGACGAGATCCATCGTCTGCCCCGGGCAGTGGAGGAGGTGCTGTATCCGGCCATGGAGGACTTTCAGCTCGACGTCGTGCTCGGCAAGGGCCCAACCGCCCAGTCGATCCGGATCGACCTTCCCAGATTCACCCTGGTCGGTGCCACTACCCGGAAGGGAATGGTCACCGCACCGCTGCGGGACCGGTTCGGGATCGAGGAGAAGCTCGACTATTACGAGCCCGAGGAACTGGCCCGGATCATCAAACGCTCTGCGGTGATCATCGATGTCGAGATCGAAGACCGAGCGGCTGAGCTGATCGCCACCCGATCCCGGAAGACCCCACGGATCGCCAACCGGCTCCTCGCCCGTCTCCGCGACTTCGCGGTGGCCAGGGCAGCCGGTGTGATCGATGTTGCAGTAGCTACCGAAGCCCTCCAGGTCTTCGAGGTCGACGATCTCGGGCTGGACAAGGTGGACCGGGCCATCATCACCTCGGTGGTGGAACGGTTTGGTGGTGGACCCGTTGGTCTGTCCACACTGGCCATCGCCGTCGGTGAGGAACCGGAGACCGTGGAGGACGCATACGAGCCGTTCCTGCTCGAGTCCGGTCTGCTCAAACGCACACCCAGGGGACGGGTCGCCACGGCGCTGGCGTACCAGCATCTCGGTCTGGCTTATCCGGAAGGCGCCCAGGGAACACTGCTCTGAAGGCCTCAGACTTTCATTACCACCTCCCCGACGAGGCGATAGCCCAGGAGGCCATCGAACCCCGTCACGCATCCCGGCTTCTCGACACCCGGGACATGAGCGACCACCTCTTCCTCGAACTTCCCCACCTGCTCGAACCGGGTGACCTGGTCGTGGTCAACGAGACCCGGGTCAGGGCGGCCCGGATCACCGGGGTCAGGACAGGCACGGGGGGGCGTGTCGAGCTGCTCTTTCTGGGACAGACCCCGGACGGGTCGTGGGAGACGCTGGCCAGGCCGGCCCGTCGACTCAGGCCGGGGGTGGTGATCGAGGTCGGTGGTATCGAGGTGACCGTGGAGGAGAATCGGGGGGAGGGTCTGGTCCTGGTCGATGTCGCCGCCGACGATGTGGAGGCCCTGATCGCCAGAACCGGGACTGTCCCTCTGCCACCGTACTTCCTCGGTCAACTCACCGACAGCGAGCGGTATCAGACGGTCTTCGCCAACCGGCCCGGCTCAGCGGCCGCCCCGACCGCCGGGCTCCATTTCACCGACGAGGTGGTCAACGGACTCAGGGCGAGAGGGATCGAACTGGCAACCGTCGATCTCCATGTCTCGCTCGACACCTTCCGACCGATGACGGTCGAGAACCTGGAAGACCATGTGATGCACACCGAGTGGTGTTCGGTCCCCGACTCGACCGCTGTCGCCATCGGAGCTACCAGGGAGCGTGGTGGGCGGGTCGTGGCTGTCGGGACCACTGTTGTGCGCACATTGGAATCCTTTGCTGACGGGTCCGGTGGCGTGAAACCGGGAGAGCACAGCACCGATCTGTTCCTCAGACCGGGGTCGGCGATCACCGTTGTCGATCTTCTGGTGACCAACTTCCACCTTCCCGGGTCGACGCTGCTCGTCCTCCTCGAAGCGTTCATGGGACCCGGCTGGCGAGAGGTGTACGCCACCGCACTGGAACGGGGATACCGGTTCCTCTCGTTTGGCGACGCCATGTTGTGCACCCGGTACCTTTGAGTCATGGCGGTCACCTGGACCCAACTCGCAACCGACGGACCGGCCAGAACCGGCCATCTCGACACGCCTCACGGGCGGGTCCGGACACCGTTATTCATGCCGGTCGGGACCAGGGCTGCGGTCAAGGCGGTCGATGTCGATGACCTCGAGGCGATCGGGGCGGGCATCGTCCTGGCCAATACCTACCACCTGATGCTCCGACCCGGGGCTGATCTGGTCGCAGCCATGGGTGGACTGCATGGCTTCATGGGGTGGAACGGCCCGATCCTGACTGACTCCGGCGGTTACCAGATCTTCTCACTCGACCCGAAGATCACCGAGGAAGGTGCCACCTTCCGCTCGGTGTACGACGGGAGCCGTGTCCATCTAACCCCTGAGGAGGCAGTTTCGGTGCAGGAACGTCTCGGACCGGACATCGCAATGGTCCTCGATGTCTGCGTTGGTCTCCCCGCCAGCCGCGAGATCGTCGAGAAAAACATGCGTCTCACCCTGCGTTGGGCCGAGCGGTGTCTGACGGCGCACACCCGTACCGACCAGGCCTTGTTCGGGATTGTCCAGGGCGGAGTCGATCCCGACCTGCGGGCGGAGAGTGCCGCGGCCACCGCTGCTCTCGGGTTTCCCGGGTTCGGGATCGGCGGGTTGTCCGTGGGGGAGAGCGAATCGGAGAGGAATCTCGCCCTCCAGGCGACCATGCCGCACCTGCCGGCTGAAAAACCGAGGTATGTGATGGGTCTGGGAGATCCCGAGGGCCTGCTCGATGCGATCGCCCAAGGGGCCGACATGTTCGATTGCGTGATCCCTACCCGTCTTGCCCGCCATGGCCGGGTGATGACATCGCGGGGCGACTACAACCTGAAACGTTCGGAGTTGGAGAACGACTCCAAGCCCATCGATGAGGCCTGTGAGTGCCCGACATGTCATCGACACAGCAGGGCCTATCTTCGCCATCTGGTCAGGACCGGGGAGATCAGCGCCCATCGACTCCTCTCCATCCACAATCTCCACTACCTGCTCGGCCTTCTCGCCGGCGCTGCCAAAGCGATCGAAGCCGGGACCTTTACCACCTACTCCGCTGAAGTGAAGGCGGGGCGGGCCGCCGGGTCGCCGTGGGACCCGGCGCCATCTAATCTCACGACCTGAGCTACTCGGAGGACCCGTGAACCTTTTTGTGATTGGCCAGGAGGCGGCACCAGGCGGTGGAACGCAATCGCTGATCTTCCTCGCCCTGATGATCTTCGTCTTCTACTTCCTGATCATCCGGCCGCAGCGGAAGCGGGCCAAAGAGCAGCAGGCGCTGTCCGAGTCCCTGGCCACCGGCGACAAAGTGAGGACGATCGGTGGCATCGTCGGGACCATCGTCTCCATCGACAACGACGAGGTGGTTCTCCGTATCGAGGAGGGAAAGATCCGGGTCGCCCGTCGGGCCGTAGGCTCGAAGGTGATTGAGGGTCCAGACCTCACCTCGTCTTAGACTCCACGTGTGGAGTACATAACCTCCCTGATCAGGGACATCCCCGACTTTCCCGAGCCGGGGGTCGTCTTCAAGGACATCACACCGGTTCTGGCCGATGGCAGGGCCATGTCCGAGTTGGTCGAGGCCCTGGCCGCGCCTTTCGTCGATCTGGGTGTCGACAAGGTGGCCGGGATCGAAGCACGTGGCTTCACCCTGGCGGCTCCGGTAGCAACACGTCTGAACGCCGGGTTCATCCCACTTCGTAAACCGGGGAAACTTCCATATCAAACGATCAGGGAGGACTACACCCTCGAATACGGCAGCGATGCGCTCGAGATCCATGTCGACGCTGTCAAACCGGGGGAGAAGGTCCTGATCGTCGACGATGTGATCGCCACCGGCGGTACCGCTTCGGCGGCGATCCGTCTTCTCAAGGGAATCGGGGCGGAGGTTGTTGGGTTTGCCGTATTCATCGAGCTGGTTTTCCTGAACGGGAGCCAGTTCCTCGACGGAGTGCCCCTACATGCCCTTGTCCGCTACGACTGACCCAGACCGTACGGTCGAACTGGCCGACGTGATCGCCGAGTTCCGGGCCCAAAACCCGGATGGCGATGTCGCGCTCCTGGAGAGGGCGTACCTGGTTGCCGAGGAGGCGCATCGGGGCCAGGTGCGGAAGACCGGTGACCCGTACATCACTCACCCTCTGGCCGTGGCCTACATGCTGGCCAGATACGGCCTCGACACTCCCACCATCGCCGCCGCTCTCCTCCACGACACGGTCGAAGACACCGACGTGACGATGGACCAGATCCGGAGCGAATTCGGGGACGAGATCGCCGGTCTCATCGATGGTGTAACCAAACTCGACCGGGTCCGCTTCTCCAACCGGGAACAGGCACAGGCGGCGACCATCCGGAAGATGGTGGTTGCCATGGCCCAGGACGTCCGGGTGCTCCTGATCAAGCTTTTCGACCGGCTCCACAACCTGCGCACCGTCCAAGCCCTGCGTCAGGAGAAACAGGAGCGGGTCGCCCGGGAGACCCTCGACGTATATGCACCGCTTGCCCACCGGCTTGGTGTCCAGGAGATCAAGCACGAGTTCGAGGATCGGTGCTTTGCCATCCTCTATCCGGGGCCAAACGCAGAGATCGAGGCCAAGCTCGCCGAAGCCGCCCCGGAACGTGAGGCGTTCATCGAGAAGATGATCACCGAGATCTCGGGGATGCTCGAGGACGCCGGGATCGAGGCGGCGGTCACCGGTCGGCCCAAGCATCCCTACTCGATCTACCGGAAGATGCTCGAACAGAACCGTCCCTTCGAGGACATCCACGACCTGATCGGCATCCGCATCGTCACCTCGAACACTCGCGACTGTTATGCCGCTCTCGGGTTGGTCCACAGCCACTGGGTCCCGGTCACGGGGCGGTTCAAGGACTACATCGCGATGCCCAAGATCAACCTGTACCAGTCGTTGCACACCACGGTGATCGGACCCGACGGGAAGCCCCTCGAAGTCCAGATCAGAACCGAGGAGATGCATCACCGTGCCGAAGCCGGTATCGCTGCCCACTGGCGGTACAAGGAAGGTGACATCCGTCAACTGGCCGCAATGGATGTCGAGTCCCTCGACGAGGACCCCGAGGAGTTCCTGGCCAACCTGAAACTCGACCTCTATGTCGACGAGGTGTTCGCTCTCACCCCGGGTGGGGACGTAAAGGAGATGCCTAGGGGTTCGACCACCGTCGACTTCGCCTACATGGTCCACACCGAAGTTGGTCACCGTTGTGTCGGGGCCCGGGTCAACGGACGTCTGGTGCCCTTGTCGACCAAGCTGGAATCGGGGGACATCGTCGAGATCCTCACCTCGAAATCACCCGACGCCGGCCCCAGCCGGGACTGGCTCAACTTCGTCCGGACCGGCAAGGCCAAGTCGAAGATCAAGCACTGGTTCCAGAAGGAACGGCGTGATCAGGCTCTGATCGACGGTCGGGAAGCCGTCCTCGCCTTCTTCAAGAAGGAGGCCCCCGATCTGAACGCGGCCGAAAAGGATGCCCATCTCGAGGCGATCGCCATTGAATTGGGGCAGCGGGACGTCGAGTCGCTGATGGCAGCTATCGGGGAGGGGAACGTCTCCCTGGACAGCCTCTCGGTGCGTCTGCAACGCCGCCTCTACCCGGACACCGGTGACGAGCTGTTCCGACCGCCGCGTCGTCGACGTCCTACCGAAGCGGTCAGGGTGGTGGTCGAAGGTCAGGACGACATGCTGGTTCATCTTGCCCGCTGTTGCTCCCCGGTCCCCGGCGACCCGATAGTGGGTTACGTCACCGTGGGTAGGGGAGTCTCGGTGCATCGGTCAGATTGCACCAACGTGGTCTCGCTGGCGGGCAGACGTGAGCGTTCAGTGGAAGTCTCCTGGCCGGCAGATTCGACCGGTGAGTTCGTGGTCTGGATCCAGGTCGAGGCCCTCGACCGGACCCGTCTCCTCCGCGACGTGACACAGGTCATCTCAGACACCGGTGCCAACATCACCGCATCATCCACCGCCACCGGGGGAGACCGGGTGGCCATCCTCAAGTACGAGGTCGAGCTATCCGACCCATCGCAACTGGCGCGTCTCCTCGCAGACATCCGGGGTGTCGATGGCGTGTTCACCGCGTTCCGTCTGGCCAACGATCCTTCGGCGAGTTGAAGATCCATGCAATCCCGGCCTGGATCGCCTCGACCAATTGTTGGGTGATCTCCGACGACAGTCTCGCCGTCCTCGTCGATGTCCCACCGGAGCCCGCCGAGATCGGCTCGTTCCTGGCGGAGGAGGGTCTGACCGTGTCGGCGATCCTCCTCACCCACGGCCATGTCGATCACATGGGTGGAGCCGGGGTGATGGCGAGGCAGCATCCTTCCGCCCGGACCTATGTCCACCGCGACGACGACTTCCTCACCCTTCACCCCACCGAACAGATCAGAGGTCTTCTCGGGATGGTTCCCGAAGGAGACTACGAGCCGCCCGAGGTACGTCTCGACCTCAACCACGGGGATCGCCTCAGCCCGGGAGTCGGGGAGTTCCACGTGCTGCACACACCGGGCCACACCCCGGGCCATTGCTGCTTCTACTGGGCAGATGAAGGCGTGCTCTTCTCAGGGGATCAGCTTTTCGCCGGATCGATCGGGCGAACCGATCTTCCCGGCGGATCATTCGAAGATCTGATGCGTTCCATGAAGGACCATGTCCTCTCACTCGACGATGAGGTCGCCGTTCTGCCCGGTCACGGGCCCGCCACCACCATCGGTCGGGAGCGGCGCAGCAACCCATTCCTTAGTGGGCTGTAACCTCGCCTCCGCATGAGCTTCCGACCGCCCAAGGGCACCTATGACGTGACACCGCCACGATCGCAGTCGTGGCGGGACCTGCTGCTGCTCTGGGAGGACATCTCGGCGATCTACGGGTATCCCCTGGTGGTCACTCCAATCCTGGAAGCGACCGAGCTTTTCGAACGGGGAGTCGGTGACACCAGCGAGGTGGTCACCAAACAGATGTACACCTTCACCGACAAGGGGGGCCGGTCGCTCACCTTGAGGCCCGAAGGGACAGCGAGTGTGGTCAGGGCGTATCTCGACTCGGGCGAGCAGGGGTCGTGGAAGGCCGCCTACTCGGGACCGTTCTTCCGGTATGAGCGCCCCCAGGCCGGTCGGAGCCGTCAGTTCTGGCAACTCGGTGCTGAGTACATCGGGGTTGCCGGGGCGGTGGCCGACGCCGAGATCATCGAGTTGGGATACCGCTTCATCACCCAGGCCGGGGTCGAGGATGTCGAGTTGCGGATCAACAGTATCGGCGATGCGGCCTGTCGACCCGCCTATGTCGAATCACTCCGCGCCTACCTGCTCGGGATCAAGGGTGAGTTGAGCGACAACTCGGTCGATCTGATCGACACCAACCCGC
>CAYNSP010000081.1:0-7988 GCA_964400035.1 uncultured Acidimicrobiaceae bacterium
CAGAATGTCAGGTGAACGGAGACGGGTGTGTATGAACTGACCGGTTTGGACAGCATTGACTGGCTCGTTCTAGGCCTGATTGCAGCGGGGCTGGGTCTGGTGGTGCTGGGGTTGTGGAAGCACACCGGTCTGCTCAGATGGTCATTGATCGGGGTCGGACTGGTGATGGCAGTGGGTGGGGTATTGGCTCAGCCCGCCCGTGTCGGCGAATCCCTCAAGCGTGCCGTCACATCCTTCCCGGCGATCCTCATCTTGGGAGCCCTCCTCGGAGTGGTTGGGGCCGTGGTATGGCTTCTCGCCAGACGCCCCGCGGTGTTCAAGGTCACCCCTGTCGTCATCGCTGCCATGGTGGTGTTGGTAGGGGCGACGGTCGGCGCATACCTGTACGTAAGAGACGCCCGGTACATACCGCCGACCCCCCCGGATGAAAACGGAGCGCAGCCGAGCATCCCTGAACCGTTTGAGCGTGTTTGGACCCTTCAACTCACCGGTCACCCGGTAGGTCTTTCCTATCACGAGCCGACCAACTCGGTGTACGTGACTCTCGGTGAGGGGAGCGTGGTCCGCCTGTCGCTATCGCCGGATCCGCTTGCCAAGCCATCCGATCCGGTGCCAGTGATAACCGACCTCACCTTTCCCCGTGGCGTTGCGGCGATCGGGTCACACCTTTACGTCGTTGAGGTTGGCGACCTCCCCTGTGAGACGGTGTTCCCGGTGTGCAACTGGCTCAACATCGATGAGGACGTTGCCGCAGGATCGGAGCTTGCACCCGAGGCGGTGATCATCGAACACAGCAGGGCCAGGATCCTCGACTACTCGATGAACAACGACGGGACGCTCACCCGGATCGGCCCTTTGCTTTCCGACCTACCTGTGTCCAATACCGATCATGCGGTGAACGGTCTGAAGGGGGGACCGGACGGCGAGCTCTATGTCTCGATCGGGCATTTCGACTCACTCCTGTACTCCTACCCCGACTTCGGGGCGTTGGAGCATCCCAACAAGGACCTGATGGGGACCCTTCTCCGGATTGATCCGACCGATGGCAGCTACGAGGTGGTGGCAACCGGGCTCCGTAACGTCTTCGGGATCACCCTCGACCCGACCGGTGTCGTCTGGGGTGTCGACAACGACGGAGGGTCGCTTCGCGGACATCGCAGGGAAGAGGTTCTGAGGATCGTCGATGGCGCCAATTTCGGCTTCCCATTCGAGGGGTCATCGCCACCCTTTACCGTCCGCACCGATCCCGCCACATACACCCGCAATCATGATGTGAAGGGCTCCGGTGGGACCGAATGGATCCAGGGTGTTGGTCAGGATCAGGGTCTCCTGCTCGGTGCGCTGGGCGGGGTATCGTTCCTCCGGCTGGAGTTCATCGACGGGGTCTTCAGGGTTCCGGAGCAGACTCACCCGATCAAGATCGTCGGATCGTGGGGTTGGCCGGTTGCCATCGAGAAGATCGGGACCAATGCAGCGCTGTACGCCGAGTACGGACCGAACACCATCAGCCTCCTTACCTGGACTTCGGATTAGTCAGCCGACCCGGCGTTGCGCCTTCGACCAGTGGCGGACCGGTCGGATCATCACCATCGCCCCGGCCGTCGGTGTTGTCTCCGGACTCCGCGATTCGGGCGGGACGATCTGGTTGACGCGGTTTGTCCACGAATGTGCGAGGAGACTTGCGGCGCGGTCGGGGCGGGGGCCGGCAAGAGCCTTCTCCACCATCGGAACCAACTCGTAGTCGGTGTAGACCCCATCCAGACCGGCGAGTGGTCTGAGTGGTGGTGCTGCCACTGGAACGCCCGAGGCGAGATACTCGAAGACCTTCAACGGACTGACCGCGTGGGTGGTCGGGCTGACCTTGAACGGAATCAGGCCCACGTCGAAGTGTTGGAGGTAGCCGGGGAGATCAACCTGGGCTTTCAGGCCGAGGAAGTAGACATTGTCCGGCAGTTCGATCGGCTTCACCTTGTCGTCACCGATCACCACCACCGCCGCATCGGGGAATGCCTCGGCGACCTCGCGCAGGGCGTACCAGTCGAACCAGTCTCCGTAAAGCGAACCGTGATATCCGATGATCACCTGACCGGTGGGGAGGTCGCCGGGCCGCGGTGGTCGGTCGACCCCGAAGATCTCCGCATTGACCGCATTGGGGACCAGGCTGGCCGGTCTACGCATCAGCCGGACTCTTTCCACCAGATCGGGTGCTGAGGCGATAATCCGGTCTGCCCTGCCGGTCAGTTCCTTCTCATCGTTCACGGAGAACCAGCCACCCCCGAGGGCATGATCGGACCAGTCGTCGATCACGTCGTACACGATCTCCCAGCCGAGATCCTGCAGCGTGAACGCGGTGTCCTTCATCTGATGATGGGGAGCTTCGACCAGGACGGTTCCCGGTCGACTCACCCTCTCATGCAGCGAGATCGGGTCGAAGTCGTCGAACCTGATCTGCTCGAAGTTGGGGTGGACGAACCGGATCCCCAGGTCGACGGTCTCGTCGGCCTCGAAGACATTGACCAGTACGACATAGAAGCCCTGACGGAGGAGTTCCAGGGCAATCTGGGAGCTGCGTGCGCCTCCACCTACGTCGTGCATCGGCACCATGGCCAGGATGACCACCGTGTCCCTCGTAATCTTCCGCGCCGGTCGCGTCGGGGCAACCCCGGCCGGGATCGGGATTAGTCCGATCCGGTGACCCGCGGCCCGGAAGTGGGCCAGGAGCTCGGGGAGGGGGGTCTCACCATCGGGTATCCCACCCACCTCATCCAGATGCTCCGGGCGGGCGATGATCAAACGCGGACCGACCCGCGGTTCCGACCGGTACCTTCCGGTGATCCTGGGTGGCGGTGTCTCGGCAACAACGGCAACCGATATCTCAGGGTCGTTCAGAATGGTGCGGGCCTTACGCCGGAGTTCCTCGGAAAGAGGGTTGTGACTGTCCTCGATCTCGATCAGATCCGCAGGTGGTGAGCCCGCCGGCAAAGACTTCCGGACCCGGTAGGTGTCGGGGGCCACCCCCAACCACCGACGTGTCAGCCGGGGTTCATCAATGAACACATCGACATTCACCCGGGCGTGTCGGGACTGTTGGTGGAGACGGAATCGGGCAATCAGTGCGGGTGGAAGGATCCGACGTCCCAGTCTTTTCAGTCGTGATTTCATCACCATGACCACACGTCGGGGAGATGACCTTCTTCTTCGGGTGGCTGCCGCTGGACGGGTCGCCAGTCGTCAGGATCTGTTGGGGGGACCGACCATCCAGCCCTTTCGATGTAGTCGGGTAGTGGATTTGGCGCACCCTGATCGGGGAGGTCAATCGTGATCGTCCCCGACGGTGCCGCAGAACGATCGTGGAGGTTCCACCGACGCCGCATTACCACAGGCGGCTCGCCGGCGGTGCGCGCCTCGGCGATGTCCGTTCGCATCTCAAGGGCGTCGGCCAGTCTCATCAGTGTCTCCTCAGGGATCGGTGTTGCCTCCCGGGTATCGACCACGTATTTGCCCCACCTGGTTCTCAGATCGTCAGGGCCGGCGACCACCTCAATTTCGACGTTACTCCACGATGAGTCATCCCCGATGACCGTGATCATCGGATACCACTGCTGCTTGTAGCGAGCTAGGTCCCGATACATCCTTTGATGACGGTCTCTGACCGCTCGTCGACCCTCCTCGAACCGCGCTTCGGTCATGACACTCATCGAGACCCCGTGTTTTCGATACTTGACCAGTACCTCGTGGACCTGGACCTGATCCCACCCTGCCTCCATGAACCTGAGCCACAATTCCCAGTCCTCGTTGCCGGATCGCATGGTGGCGTCATAACCCCCCACAGCTTCGAGGGCGTCCCGACGAATCAATGCACACCCGAAGACCCCATTACCGAGCAGTTGCCAATAGGGGTTGAACGGTCGGGTGATCCAGTAGGCGTCTACGTCGTGGTGAAGCATTGCGTAGCAGTGTGCATATCCGGCGTCGGGTCGTTTCTCCAGAGCGTCGAGCATGGTCTCGATGAAGGTGGGTAGGAGCTGGTCGTCAGCGTCGAGGGGAACGATGTAGCGCCCCCGCGCCTTGCTGATGCCGGCGTTGCGGGCTCCTGACAAACCACGATTCTTCTGTCTGAGGAGTCTTGCCCTCGGTCTCTTGAACCCGGAAAAGAACGCCTTAGCTTCCGGGGTGGTCGAGCCGTCGTCGACCACGATGATCTCCCACGAGTCGTGGGTCTGCTCGTACACCGAAAGAAGGGTCTCCTCCAGATAGCTGACATCGTTGTAGACCGGGATCACGACCGTCACATCAGGGTTCTTGACCTTCGGGAAGGCGCCGGCCGCAATCCGCTCGGCGATCGCTTCCGACCGCCGGTTGAACTCTTCGACTCGCTCTTCCTGATCCGCCCTTTGAGGGGGACCTTCCGGCCTCGGTTCGGCAGCGATCATCTCCTCGTATCGTCGCCGTTTGAATTCCTCCGACCATGAGAACCGCCGTGCCAGCCTCCTTTGGATGGGGCGGGGGATCACCTTGTAGGCGACTGCAACGAATGACGGTGGGACCCGGCGGTACATTCGTTCCAGGACGCCCCGCTTCGGAAGCTCGGGCGGGAGGGTCATGGCCGCCTCGAGCCTCTGGACGGCAGCAGTGCCCAGACCCGACTGCGACCTCGGATGTCGGGGTTCGCGTTCGGTCCGATATGCCTCCCATGGCTCACCCGGATCCGGGACCGGTCGGATAGCGAGTTGCTCGGCCAGTTCCGGTCGGAGTATCAGCTCACGCATCGCATCGGCCAGCCCGAGGACCGTCCGGTCGTAGACCAGGGCTCCTGTGTCCGGGGAGAACAGCCCCTGAAAGACGTCAAGGTCAGCGACTATCACCGGTTGCCCGAGGAGACGCGCCTCGTAGGCGACGTAGCAGAACGTCTCGAAACGGCTGGGTACCACGATCGCGGTCGAGTCAGCCACCTTCTCATGCAGCTGCTGTCGGGGTACCGGGCCGGTGAACTCGAAGGCGTCCGAGTGCTCACCGATGATCTCCTCAAGCCACTCCCGCATACCGGTCCCATTCGACGGACTCCAGCCGTCGAGTCCGATGAAGCGAACCCGCAATTCAACGCCCTTCTCCAGGAGCCGGACAGCGGCACGGACCACGTCCTGAGGGCCTTTGCGTTCGTCGAGACGGCCGATCACGGTGAATACCGGTGGTGCTGCCGGTTTCCTACCACCGGTGATGATCTCAGGCACCGGTAACGGGCTGATTGTCACCCTGTCCGGCTCGAGCTCGTATCGTTCGATCACCGTTTGACGCTGGCCGGGGGAGGCGACCAGAACCATGTCGGCCATCCGCATGACCTCGCGTTCCATTGCCGCCGGGACGTCCATTCCGTACGGAATGGTGTCCATGGCTTCCCGGATCATGTCGTAGGTGCCGTGGAATCGGACCGTTGCAAAGACCCGGTCGAGACCGTAGGTGGACCGGCTGGCAAGGGAGTGGAACGCCACACCCTCGAAGTCCTGGAACTCGACCCGGTCGCCGGGTTGCACCACTTCAGCCACCGCCGCAGCAGCGGCCGTGGAGCGTTCAACGAATCCCTCCTCCGGGATGCGCGACTGGATCACGGTGATTCCCGGTCTCTCCGCGACCTCAACCGGCTCCGGGGTGAGGAGGAGAATGACGACTTCCCGGTCCGCGGCCAGACGGCTACTCAGTGCCTGGACAGCAACCCCGGCACCGCCGGGTGTCTCGGGCTGCAACTCGGTGGTGACGAAAACGAGACGACTCATCCTGGTGTGCGGTGATGGTAGGGGAGGTGCCCGGTAGGGAGACATGTCTTCTAGGCTCGTCCTACGTGCCTCCCCCAAGGAGACCCGCCCGTCCGGCTGCGAGGGCGCTCAAGAAGCGCCCCGGTCGGGACGATATGACAGGGATGACGCGCCCGGTCGCAGCCGCGACAGCCCTTGTCTTGTTCGTTAGCGTCCTTTTGCTTCCGTCCGTTCCGACAGCTTCCGCCGCTGCTGTGACCGCTCAGGGCAAGGTCCACGGGGGTTTCTATTCCGGCATATTCCAGGCCTCAGGGGACCTCAACGCCGTTGCCAATGCAGTGGGAAAGCGGGTCTCGATCGGGGGTACTTTCGGTAGCACCGGGAACGACACCACCGCGGCGGATCCATCCAGATGGTCGAACACCAGGGAACGTCTCGACGAGATCTGGCGAGGAGGAGCCACCCCGTTCTACAACCTCGGTGTCAGCGGTGCCACTGCCAAGAGCATTGCCTCGGGCCAGCAGGACGTCCACATCAAACGGTGGATCGACCACATGAAGATGTATCTCGATTTGGGTGGCGGGCGGAGTCTGATCCTGGCGCCTCTCCAGGAGATGAACGGCAACTGGGTCACCTACGGTTGTGATCCGACCCAGTTCCGTGCCGCCTACCGGCGGATCCACGACATGATCCGGGCGAGGGGGATCGATGAGACCAAGGTGCGCTTCGCCTTCGCCCCGAATGGTTGGACCAGCCCCGGTTGCGGCACCATCCACGACTACTACCCGGGCGACCACTATGTCGATGTCATCGGAATCTCCGCGTACCGGTGGTCCGACGGGGGGTCGGTGCAGCAGATCATGGGCAATTACATCGACGACCTGGCTTCCCGATACCCCAGCAAACCCCTGGTGATCGCCCAGACCGCGGCGTGGCCGTCTGGAACCAAGTCCCAATGGATCCGGGACATGTTCGACTGGGCCGCAGCACATCCCCATGTCGTGGCAATCATCTACTTCAACTTCGACAAGCACACCCTGCCCAACGAGACCGACTGGCGGGTGTGGGTTCCACCCTCAACCGTCAACGCCGGTTGGAAGGACGGGATGCTCAAGTCGAGCACCGTCTATGAGTTCCCGCTCACCTCATGGTTCAAGCCGGGACCGTTGACGCTCTCAGGTCTCAACACCTGTCCCCAGAACGCCGACTGCGACACCGTCGCCTTCCAGGAGTCGAACGGTCGGTTCCAGGTCTTCACCCACGCCACCAGCGGAGATCCGATGCTGAGCTTCTTCTACGGGAACCCGGGTGACGTGGTGATCTCAGGTGACTGGGATTGCGATGGGGTCGAGACTCTCGGGCTGTACCGGAGGTCCACCGGGTTCGTCTATCTGAGGAACTCGAACACGGAAGGCCCCGGAGACGTCAGCTTCTTCTTTGGGAACCCGGGGGACATCCCGGTCGCGGGCAACTTCGACGGCAAGGGGTGTGACACCGTATCGATCTTCCGTCCATCGGAGGGCCGGTTCTACATCAGCAACCGACCCCCGGCCAACGGTGTTGCCTTCACCGCCGATTACGCGTTCTATTTCGGCAATCCAGGGGATAAGCCCTTCGTCGGCGACTTCAACGGCGACGGGATTGACACTGTCGGTCTCCATCGAGAGTCCACCGGCTACGTCTACTTCCGTAACTCCAACAATCAGGGGGTGGCCGACTTCGAGTTCTTCTACGGCCTTCCCGGAGATGTGCTCATCGCGGGAGACTGGGACGGCAACGGGACGGACACCGTCGGGGTCTATCGCCGCTCGAATGGGATGTTCTATATCCGGAACAGCCACTCCACGGGGAACGCTCACTCGCAGGTATTTGTCGGTATCAAGACGGGCGTGACGGCGATTCGACCGTGAAGGGCCGGGCCACACTCACCCTCGCCGCTCTGATCGTCGCCTTGCTTCCGTCTGTGGCGGTTGCTGCCCCCGATGAGAATGGTGTCTACCCGATCATCTTCCCGGTCCAGGGTGAGCACTACTACAGCGACACATTCGGGGCCCCGCGTTCGGGTGGTCGGACCCACGAGGGTCAGGACATCATGACCTACGGCAAGAAGGGCGTACCGGTGGTCGCCGCAGCCGCCGGGACCGTCAGTTGGATCAGCGGCACCTGCTGTGCTCTTGCGATCCGTCACGCCGACAACTGGTCGACCTGGTACATCCATCTGAACAATGACACCCAGAA
>CAYNSP010000082.1:0-7934 GCA_964400035.1 uncultured Acidimicrobiaceae bacterium
GCGGAGGGCATGAATCAGGTGGTTCCCACCGATGGAGAGCCCGTCGCCGTCACCGGTGATCACCCACACCGACAGGTCGGGTCGGGTTGCGGCCAGACCGCTGGCGATCGCCGGGGCGCGGCCATGGATCGAGTGCATCCCGTAGGTGTTCACGTAATAGGGGAACCGGGACGAGCAGCCGATACCGGAGATGAAAACGAACTCCTCACGGGGTCGGCCCAGTCCGGCGAGGAAGCCCTGGACCGAAGCGAGGATGGTGTAGTCCCCGCATCCCGGGCACCAGCGGACTTCCTGGTCGGTCTGGAAATCGGATCTTGTGTAGTTGAGAGTCATCGGACCATCTCCACGATCTTGTCGGCTATCTCGGCGACCTTGAACGGCTCGCCGGCCACCTTGTTGAGACCGGTGGCGTTGACCAGGTATTCCGCCCTGATGTGACGGAGCAACTGGCCGGTGTTGAGTTCAGGTATCAGAATCCGGTCGTAGGCCCTGAGGACTTCCCCGAGGTTCCGGGGGAGTGGATTCAGGTACCGGAGGTGGGCCGTGGCCACCTTGTGACCCTGGAGGCGAACCCGTCGGGCTGCCGCCTTGTTGGCGCCGTATGTGGAGCCCCATCCGAGGACGAGCAGATCGGCATCCAGGTCACCTTCGACCTCCACCGGCGGGATGTCGTTGGCCATGTTGGCGACTTTCCAGGCCCGGGTGTCGGTCATCAACTGGTGATTGGCCGGGTCGTAGGAAACGTTTCCGGTGATGGCCTCCTTCTCCAGACCTCCGATCCGGTGCTCCAACCCGGGGGTACCGGGGACGGCCCAAGGTCGGGCGAAGGTCTGGATATCCCGCATGTACGGGAGGAATCTGCCGTCCGGACCGTTCGGGTACCTGGCGAACTCCACCTTGAACTCCGGGATGGCGTCGACATCCGGGAGCAACCACGGTTCCGAACCGTTGGCTACATAGTTGTCTGAGAGGAGGAGGACCGGAGTCATGTACTTGACCGCGATCCTTGCCGCCTCGATCGCCATCATGAAGGCGTCCGACGGTGAGGCCGCGGCCAGTACCGGGATCGGAGCCTCGCCATGGCGACCGTAAAGCGAGAAGAGCAGGTCGGACTGTTCCGGCTTGGTGGGAAGACCGGTGGACGGCCCCCCACGCTGGACGTTGATGACCACCAGCGGCAGTTCGAGCATGAAGGCAAGTGAGATCGCCTCACTCTTCAAGGCGATCCCCGGACCGGATGAACCGGTGACCGCCAAAGACCCGCCGAAGGCAGCCCCGATGGCGGTGCCGATACCGGCGATCTCGTCTTCGGCCTGGAAGGTCCTGACGTCGAAGTTCTTGTGCCGGGAAAGCTCGTGGAGGATGTCCGATGCCGGGGTGATCGGGTAGGTCCCGTAGAACAGGGGTAGACCCGCCTTCTTCGCTGCGGAGATCAGACCCCAGGCCAGAGCCTGGTTACCGGTGATGTTGGTGTACGTCCCGGGTGGCAGGGTGGCGGGTCGCACCTCGAAGGTGACCTTGGTCGCCTCGGTGGTGTCACCGAAGTTGTAGCCGGCCTTGAAGGCAGCGATGTTGGCGGCGGCGACGTTGGGGAGCCTGGCGAACTTCTGGTTGACCCAATCGATGGTGGGCTGGACCGGACGGTGGAATAGCCAGGCCATCAGACCGAGAGCGAAGAAGTTCTTGGACCGGAGGACGTCGCGACCGCTGACCCCGGTGTCTTTGACCGCCAGGGTGGTCAGTTCGTCCATGGGAACCTCGATGACCCGGTATCCCCTGAGCAGTCCGGATTCGAGAGGGTTTGAGTCGTACCCGGCCTTCGCCAGGTTCCTTTCGTCGAAGGCGTCGGTGTTGACGATCAACGTGCCGCCTTCCCGCAGGTCCTTGAGGTTCTTCATCAGGGCCGCTGGATTCATCGCCACCAGACAGTCGGGTGCATCGCCGGCGGTAAGGATGTCGAAGTCGGCGATCTGGACCTGGAAGCTGGAGACTCCAGGGAGGGTTCCGGCCGGGGCGCGGATCTCTGCCGGGAAGCTGGGCAGTGTCGCCAGGTCGTTGCCGAACAGTGCCGATGCATCGGTGAATCTGGCGCCGGCCAGCTGCATTCCATCACCGGAGTCCCCGGCGAAGCGGATTACCAGTCGGTCTAGAACTTCCGAGGATTCGCGCTGGTCACCGTCGCCCGCGGTCTCCTCGGCGGTTGTCTCTGTGGCTGTCTCGTCGGCCACTGTGGGTCACTTCCTTTGTAAACGGTCGGCCGCGGTAGGGCCAGCCGGCTGATTGGTTACTCCAAGTTTATCCGGCGTTTCGCGCTTCGGTACCTGCTTCAACGAAGCCTGACAGCCCGGATGACTCCAGATGGTTGGCGAACCCGAGAAGTGTGCCCTCGCTGTCCATTGGACCTATTGCCTGGAGTGACAACGGCGGGGCTCCGGTGTCGGTCAACGGCATTGCGATGGCGGGTAGCAGCGCATGGTTGACCACCGCTGAGAAGTAGGAGAGGACGGCCCGATAGTGCTGGTCACCGATCATTTCCTCGCCTATCACCTTCGCCCTGACCGGGACCGTGGGAGTGATAAGCAGATCGATCTGTTGGAACGCTGTGGCAAAGGCGTCACGCATCTGCTGCTGCCACCGGCGGCCCTCCTCGGCCTGGGAGGTGGTGACCTCTTCGGCGGCCATGATCCGGGTGAGTACGTCCGGCCCGTACTTCTCCCCACGAGCCCGGAACTCACGATGGACCTCTCGGACCTGTTCGGCGATCGCCCATTGGAGGAGGGGACTGGGTCCAACCTCGGGGAGCGCGATGTCGGACACCTGGTAGCCGAGTTCCTCGAGTCGGCTGACAGTCCGGGAGAAAGCGTCGCCGACCTCCCCCGACACTGGAGCGTTGTCGAACCACGGTTGGGGGATCCCCAGGCGGAGGCTGCCGACGGCGGGCGGTGACGCCATGTCCCCGGACATCACCTGGTAGGCAATGGTGAGGTTGGAAACGGAGTCGGCAATGGGACCCACGGTGTCGATCGTCGGGTCGAGCGGGAAGACACCTTCGAGTGAAACCTTCCCGTACGTCACCTTGAGACCGAACGTCCCGCACAACGCTGAGGGAACCCTGATCGAACCACCGGTGTCGGTACCGACTGCGATCGGGACGATGCCGGCGGCGACGGCCGCAGCGGACCCACCTGAGGAACCGCCACATGAGAGGGTCGGATCCCAGGGGTTTCTCACCGGTCCCCAATGCGGGTTCTCTGAGGAGAACCCGAACGCCCACTCGTGGAGTCCGGTCCTCCCGATCACCGACGCGCCGGCCGACTCCAGGGCGGCAATGCACGGGGCCGTGGTCGCGGCTTCGTGACGGTAAAAGGCGGATCCGGCTGTGGTCACCCTGCCGGCATGGTCGATGATGTCCTTGACCGCTACCGGGACTCCGACCAGAGGGCCGTTGGAGCCCGGAGACGGGTCAGTCTCGATACTGGTGAAGATGTTGAATCGGGGATTGAGCCGGCGGGCCAGCTCGACTGCACGGTCGACCCGATCAGGGGTCATATGTGAGCCCGCGGTCGGCCGGGACCAGGGATACCCAGACCTTGCCGGGCGGGACCAGCATGATCTCTCCTTCGGCCTGTCTCAGGGTGAACCAGTCCTCCTCGGACTCCCGCTCCCATGTTCCATCGATAACCATTCCGTCGGCAAAGATATACGCCTTGCCTGATCCAATGGTGCGGGAGGCGGGAAGTGAGGTTCCACCCCAACTGGGGGCCGGCTCGATGTACTGCTCGGTGTAGAGGGCGATCAACACGGGGACGCCCAGCCGGGTTGTCTCACCGGCTTTATCGACGACCATCGTTTCCCGGTTGTTCTGGGTCCGCAGCCACAGTCCGGCCGTCTCGTCCCAGGTCCAGGTCACCCGGGTTCCATTGCTGAACGGGATGGTCACCTCCGAGGCCGTGTCCGATACCGGCATTGGCCCGAACTCCCAGATCGGGCCGGTGGGCGGAGTGTCCGCATAACCCCGATCAGTCGCCATCTCCCTCACCCGGAAGGTGTTGACCCACAGGTTATGGGGGGACCGACGTCCGGGTAGCCGCCATGTGGCCGGGGGGTTGCCCGGGTTGGTCTCGTCGGGGAGGAGGATGTTTAGGGGCCGCTGACGTGCCTGTGCCTGGACCCATTGCTGGCCACCCGAGTGGACGACAGTGGGTTCGCTGAGGGCGGCTCCGAGGTGGTAGTCGGTGGGGCGCAGAGAACGGTTCGGTCCGAGGAAGTCGGTGTCGCTCTCATGCCAGATGGTGATGAAACGGGTGAACCCCCCTTCCACCATCAACTCCATGACCATGTCGGCCTGGTCGATCCCCGCCTGAGGTTGGGCGTTGGGATGGTTGTCGATCTTGATCATCATCACCCGGCGGTCGAGCATCTCGGGATCGGCGACCTCGAGTCCGTTGATGAACGATGTCGGAGGTGGTGGGAGGGTGGTGGTTGTGGGAAGGGTGGTGGTGGTTGTGCTACTCGTGGTGGTGGTGCTGGTAGTACTCGTCGACTCCGTGGTGGTGACCTCGATGGCATCCGGGGAGCAGGCGACTAGTGCCAGAGCGAGCGCAACCAACCTGGCTGATCTCATGCGCATTGAAGGCACTATAAGTACGGGTTGACCGTATCCGGCTCAACCCTTCCGCGGGCCGAGAGGTAAGCGTGCCATATCAAACGTGCAGCAACGGCACGTATCGGACGCCACGTTTCAGAGAGAATCTCGAGCCGGGAAACATCCGGAACTTCGTTCATTTCGAGCACTTCTGCGGTGCCCACCTGGAGGGCTCGGTCACCGACCGGGAACATGTCCGGATGTCCCAGAGCGGAGAGCAGGTATACATCGGCAGTCCACGGCCCCACTCCCGAGATCGACAGAAGTGTGGCGCGGGCTGCTACGGGGTCGGCCCCCTCCAGATCATCCAGATCGATCTCGCCATCGAGGATCGACGTGGCCAGTCGGACGATGTATCCGGTCTTCTGACGGGTGGCCCCGGCACGCAGGATCCCTTCAGGGCCGAGGCTGACGATCGTTTCCGGGGTCACCCCGCCAGCGGCCTCGGTGAGGCGGCGGTACACCGCAGCCCCCGATTCGAGGGACACCTGCTGTTCCAGGATGAAGAGGACAAGGGTGGCGAACCCTGGCTGTCGACGCCAGAACCGGGGAGAGCCGTGTCGTTCGATTACACCGGCGAGGGCGTCATCCTCACCGGTCAACAAATGGATCGCCTCGACGAAGGTGTCCGGATCGAGTCGGGTGACCAACGGTCTGAGAGTCTCGATCGGGACCGGGCCGAGCGTTCTCGAATCCGCCGTTCCCGCCTCGTTGTCCGAGAGTACCCACGCCTCGCCTTCCCCGAGCCGAGTTGGTGGGTCCACCATCCGCTTCACCAACCAGAAGTCCTCCCTTTGGGGGTGGGGGAAGACCACGATTTCGCCCGGCGTGGGGCGGCGGGAATCGGTGGCTACCACCTCCGCACCCGGGATCAGGGCGGGACGCATCGAATCTTCAACTATGCGAAACCGTCGTAACGCCATCCTGGCCAATCATCTCCGAATGGGGAGTATGGTCAGTGATAGAAGTGACTGGAGAAGGAGTCGAAATGCGTCAGGTCACCATCGCACATGCCCACTGCGATCTCTACTGCGGTGTCTATGACCCCGCCGAGGCGAAGATCGATGCTCTCTCGGTGATGAAGATCGCCCAGAAGTACCAGGAATCCGACGACGAGGTCTTCAAGGCTCGTTGCATCATCCTCAAGGAGCAGCGCGCCGAGGAGACCAAGCACCACCTCATGGTGCTCTGGGCCGACTTCTTCACAGCCGAGCACAGGAAGCAGTTCGAGGGCCTCGATGACCTCTTCTGGCGTGCCATCCATCAGGCCGGGGAGGCCAAGAAGTCGGTCGACCCCGCTGACGGTCAGAAGCTGGTCGACCTGATCGATGAGATCGCCGACATCTTCTGGCAGACCGAGAAGGCCAAGACGATGGGTGTCTACCCGCCCAACTGAGTCGGGCCTAAGGCGTTGAGTCCGGGTCGGTCGGGGTAGCCCGCCTGACCCGGGCCACCATCGACTCCTTGAGCCGGGCGGCAACCGGCATGTCCTTGGAGAGGACGTGGAGACCGGCGGCGATGGTCAGCAACCCGGGTCCGGGTGTGACCAGCATGATGGTTCCTGCGAGCAGCAGCGTGCCGCCCGATGTGATTCTGACTATCCGCCGCATGGGGATTAGACGATCGGCAACCCCAGGAAGTTTCTAGATCGCGAAAATCGATACCTAGTCCAGGGCGTCGGGGTCGAGCTTTACAAAGACGGGTTTGATCTCGCCCAGCATCGTGCCTCCTGCCACCTCTGGAGTTGACCAGGAGGTCACCGTCGGCTCGAGACCGAGCATCGCCCCAATGGTCTCACTGCTGTGCGGCAGGTAAGGAGTCAGAGCCACCCGGATGCCTGAGATCGCCTGGATTGCGGACCAAAGAATTGTTCCGGCCCGGTCCGGGTCCTCCTTGACCAGACGCCACGGTTCGGTGGCATTGAGGTAGGCGTTGACTTCCGATGCGGTGTCCATCGCCGCCCTCAGACCGGCCTTCAACTCGACCTTTTCGATGTGGTCACCGACCATGGAAAGGACCTCCTGGCCCAGGTCGGCGATTCGCCGGTCCTCCTCGTCCAGGCGTCTGGGGGAGGGGACACGACCGTCGAAGTTCCGCTGGCTTATGGTCAGGACCCGGTTGACCAGGTTCCCCCAGGTGGCAACAAGTTCTTCGTTGATCCGGCGGATGATTTCCTCGTCACTGAGATCGGTGTCGTTCTGCTCCGGCAGCACCGACCCCAGGGCATAACGGATGGCGTCGGGTTGGAGGCGTTCCACATAGAAGGTGGTCGGCTTTCCCACGCCTCGGGACTTGGACGCCTTGGATCCCCCGAACGTGATGTACTGATTGGCCGGAACGTTGGTGGGCAGGTTGAGGCCACCGCCGTAACCCATCAGGAGTGCCGGCCAGTACACCGCATGGAACGGGATGTTGTCCTTGCCGATGAAGTAGTAGGTCTCGCCGGACGGATCTGTCCACCATGCCTTCCAGGCGTCGGGTTCACCCTGGAGATGAGCCCACTCAACCGCGGCCGAGTAGTAGCCCATCAGAGCCTCCCACCACACGTAGATCGACTTGCCCGGTCCTATCGCGTCGGTCGGGATCGGGATGCCCCAGTCGAGGTCACGGGTGAATGCTCGGTCGTGCAAGCCTTCGCGGACCATGCCGAGGGCGAAGTTGATCACGTGTGGCCGCCACCCTTCGCGGGTCGACAACCACTCCTCGAGACGTTCGGTGAATGCGGAGAGACGCCAGTTGAAGTGTTCGGTGGTCCGAAGCACCGGCTCGGTCCCGGACAGCTTCGATCGTGGCGAGATCAGGTCTGTGGGGTCAAGGGTCCGTCCGCAGTCATCGCATTGGTCCCCTCGTGCCGAGGTCGAACCGCAATAGGGGCACGTCCCCTCGATGTACCGGTCGGCCAGGAATTGGTTCCGTTCGGTGTCGTAATACTGTTCGGTGGTGTGTGGATAGAGGTAGCCGTTGTCCAGGAGACGGGTGAAGAACTCCCGCGCAACCCGATGGTGGTTCTCGGTCATGGTGGTGGTGAACAGGTCGAAGGTGATGCCGAGGCTGTCCCACAGACCGACGATGATCGGGTGGTACTTGTTGACGATCTCCGTCGGGGTGATGCCTTCCAGGTCGGCAGCCACGGTGATCGGTGTCCCGTGGGCGTCGGTGCCTGACACCATCAGGACCCGGTTCCCGGCGAGCCGGTGGTATCGGGCGAAGATGTCGGGGGGTAGGTAGGCCCCCCCGATTTGCCCGAGATGAGGGATCCCGGAGGCGTAAGGCCAGCCGACCGCAACCA
>CAYNSP010000083.1:0-7573 GCA_964400035.1 uncultured Acidimicrobiaceae bacterium
GGCCAGTCAGAGGTTCCGTTCCGAACATGGATGGCAGATCGTCCGGGACTTCGTCAGCCTCCTTCAGATACCCAACGTCACCGGAAATGTGGCGGACCTGACCGTCAACGCCGATGAGCTGGTGCGCCGTTTCACAGAACGTGGCGCCGAGATGGAGACGGTGGAACTCCCCGGTACCTCACCGGTGGTGATCGGCTATCTGCGGTCCCCGAATCCAACCGCCACCCTCGGGGTCTACGTCCACTATGACGGACAGCCGGTTGATCCCTCCACCTGGACCCACCCTCCGTTCGCCGCACCGCTGGTCGATGCACCCTGGCATCAGGGTGGCCGCCTCATCGACCTCCCCGGTCCCGGCGACCTCATCGACCCGGACTGGCGGATCTATGCCCGTGGCGCCTCCGACGACAAGACCCCACTGGCCGCAATCCTCGGGGCTCTCGACGCCCTCACCGCCTTTGGGATCGAGCCCACCGTCGATCTTGTCTTCCTCTTCGAAGGCGAGGAGGAATCGGGCAGCCCCAACCTCGATCGGTATATGGAACACCTGGCAGCAAAGATCCGAGCCGACGCCTGGCTCCTCTGTGACGGGCCGGTTCACCAATCTCGCCGACCCCAGGTGGCCTTTGGCGTGCGTGGTTACGCCGGATTCGAACTGACCGTCTATGGGCCCGAACGAGAGCTCCACTCCGGTCACTACGGGAACTGGGTGCCCAACCCGGTGTTCGATCTGGTCACCCTCCTCGCCGGCTGTAAGGACGACAACGGTCGCGTCGTCATCGACGGGTTCTACGCCGACACCATGCCGATCTCCGATGCCGATCGGGCCGCCATAGCCGCCGTACCCGATGTCGAAGAACAGTTGCTTACCGATCTCGGGGTCGGCGGACCCGAGTCAGACCGGGGACTGTTGGAGAGTCTCATGGTCCCCTCGTTCAACATTCGGGGGATCCGGGCGGCCGATGTGGGTGACGCGGGACGGAATGTGATCCCGGCCGAGGCTTCGGCCTCGGTCGATATCCGGCTGGCTGCCGGTGACGACCCGGAAAGGATCCTTGCCAGGGTCCGCGCCCACTTCGAACGGGCTGGCTACCACCTGATCGATCGTGAACCGACCGCAGAGGAACGCCGCAGACACCGTCATCTGGCCCGGTTTGTCAGCTCACCCCACTACCGGGCAGTTCGAATCCCCATGGATTCCCCGCTCGCCACCACTCTCCTCGACGTCTGCTCGATCGCCGCCGGCGATGACGTGGTCGCCCTTCCCACATTCGGCGGTTCGATGCCCCTCTACCTGTTCGAGGATCTGCTGGGGGCACCGGTCGTGATCCTCCCCATCGCCAACCACGACAACAACCAGCATTCCTCTGACGAGAACATCCGGTTGGCCAACCTCTGGTACGGGATCGACCTGTGGTCGGTCCTGCTCACCACGGATTTCTCAGCGGTCAATCGGTACTGACCGATCCCCGGATCTCCGGGCCGTGCTGGTCGAGCAGCGGTGGCGGTGTCAAAGGAGTCTCGCTGCCATCGAGATGGATCGGGCTTCGGACCAGGGAAAGGCGTCCGCGTATCGGGTCGTCCACCTCTGCGACCAATGCCGCGCCTTCCGGACTGGCGAACACTTCATCGATCGTCCGTATCGGCCCGGCCGGCACCCCCGCGTCGAGTAGGGCCGATACCCACCGGTCGACATCATCGGTCTCGAAATGGTGTTCCAGCTCCTCCACCAGAGCTTCCCGGTTGGCTATCCGCGCCGCATTGGTGGCGAATCGGGGGTCTTCGGCAAGGTCGGGACGACCGATAGCTTTACAGGCGGCCCGGTATTGACGCTCCCCCGCCGCGGCCATCACGAAGCGACCATTCCGGGCGGAAAACCCCTGGTAGGGCACTATGTTCGGATGGGCGGTACCTGAGGCCCGGGACACCACGCCACCCAGCAGATAGTTGGCTGCCTGGTTGGCCAGGGCGGCCACACTCGTATCGAAGAGACCCACCTCGATCAGGCGTCCTGAGCCGTCGACCTCCCTCTGTCGCAGTGCGGCACAGACGGCGGTGGCAGCGTGGAGTCCGGCGAGGATGTCGAGAAGGGCCACTCCCATTTTCGCCGGGGGTCCGTCGACCTCCCCGGTGATCGACATGAACCCGGTCACCGCCTGCATCATCAGGTCGTAGCCGGGTAGGTCACGTTGACCCTGAGTGGTGTATGCCGGCATTGAGCAGTAGATGACCCCGGGATTGCGGTCACGCACCGACTCGAATCCAAGTCCGAGACCGTCCATGACCCCCGGTCGGAAGTTCTCCACCACGACATCTGCTTCAGCGACGACCCTCTTCGCTACCTCGAGGTCGGCCGGGTCTTTCAGATCCAGAACGATTGACTTCTTGTTCCGGTTGATCGAGAAGAAGTAGGCGGCATCGTCACCTACGAACGGCGGGCCCCAACTGCGGGTGTCATCACCACCATCGGGTCGTTCGATCTTGAGGACCGAAGCCCCGAGATCAGCGAGGAGCATCGTTGCCATCGGACCGGCAAGAACTCGGGTGAAGTCAGCGACGACGATTCCCTCCAGGGGCAGGGGTCTGGAGTTCTCGGACACCGCGGCAGGGTAAACCTGCGTCGTCTACTTGCCGCAGCGGATACCGGTTTCGCCCCGGACGATCGGATCCGCCGGTGGTGCTTCAGGGAACACTTCCGGGTAGACATCGTCCGGCATGGCGAGCAATTGGGTGGCCCAGATCAACCCGTCATTGCGGCAGACCACACCGATCCCGATGGTGGTGTACTCCGGGAACATGATGTTGCGGCGGTGCGGGTCGGACTCCATCCAGGCGACATGCGCTTCCCCGGAGTCCTCGAATCCCATCAGGATGTTCTCCCCGATCCCGTGATATCCCGCCAGTTGTCGGTAATCGGCCGGAGAGTGACGGTATCCGGTGACCATCATCTCCTCACTCCAACGACGGGCCATCTCCGCCAGGTCGTCGTCCCAGGCAAGAGGCAGGAGACCCCTCGCCTTCCTCTCCTCGTTGACCCGGTTGGCGATATCCATGGCGAGGTGATGCGAGTCGATTGCGGGAGACCACCCGATCCTCTGGGTCTGTGCCTCGAATTCCTCGATAGTGAGAGCGCGGGTGGCGAAGGTCGGGACGACGTAGGTTGCGGCAAGCAATAGACCTATCACCAGCACCGGATGGAAAACGGTGTGAGAACGGCGATGAGCCTCAACTCTGGCCTCACGCAGGCTCATCGTGCCCACCTCAGACCGGGCCTCCCATTGACGACCCTTCCACGGGCGGTCGTCAGACCCCACTCCCAAGCCATACCCCTTTACCCCCGCCAACAGCGTAGCCAGCGGCTACCCCGCTGTGTACCCCCAATTGTGATGCTTTAGACCCAAACTTCCCGGGATTCAGGCACTCCAGGTCACCTGCATCTCACGGGTTAGGTTCGGGAGGGGCAGACTTGCGGCCTCGGCCTCAATCGCCGCTCTCTGATCCTTGGACACTCGACGCCACAACTCGATAGTCATCCGATGGTCGGACCGACGCCACGTCCCCACGATCTCACCTTCCACCAGTACCGCACCGGGCCACACTCGGGGGGTCCAGAGCCGATCACGGTCTTCCGGTTCCGGGACCAGAAGACCCCGGTCGGGTCCCTGGAGAAGCCAGAAGGCATCACCGCTGGGAAGCAGCCTCACTATGGCCGGATCGTCGGCTCCTTTCCGGAAAGAGCCCTCGTCGGAGGCGAGGATCCATCGCTCCCCGATTGGTGTGCCAACCGGGATCAGCTCGGGGGCGAGGAGGTCGTACGCCGCAGCGGCCCTGGGAGGCTTCAGCCCGGCCCATGCGCCGAAGCTCACCGGATCGGCCGGCCCGAAGATGTGGAGATGACGACGGGCCATTTCGACACGGGCTTCGATCGGATCGACCTTGGGGGCCGGTACCGACCAGATCGCCGGGGACATCGCACCCTCCCAACGGATCCTGATGGTGCCGGTCGGCGCCCCGTACCGGATGGCGGTGGGATGGACGCCTAAGGCGGCTCCCGCTTCTTGTTCGGTGACCCTTTTCCCTTTGGAGAACCGGGCGAACCGGTCGGCGATGTCGGTCGCCCGGGCCAGGCCCTTTTCATCCTCGGGCAGTCGGGAGAGAGTGAACACCGCCACATCACGTTCGGCGACCACATAGGTGCTGTACCTGGGGCCCCAGACCTGTACGAAGGCCGGATCCTCCCAGACCATCGGCCCGGTGTCCTCCACCCTCGCGTGCACCTGGAGGACTGCCGCCCTGGGCATGCTGTCCTGAAGACCGACGTAAGCGGCTTGTTCCAGGGACTCACGACTGAAAGGAACACGGACATCGAGCAGTCCGACACGGCGGCGATGCCCAAGGATCTGGTCACGGGTCAGCTGGAGCACTCCCCCACAACCTAACTGACACCGGGCGGGCCAACTAACTCTTACGTTCGTTTAGCGTCATCTGCGTGCGCAGCCAAACGCCGTTCGTCCCCTGGGTTGCGCGTTTTTGGTATCTCGGGGTCATCGTCGTCATCTCGATCGGTTTCTACGTTCGGCTCGCCGTAGACACCATCGGCCAGGTGATCGGCACCGATCCCGTCCTCGGTGGCGACCCTTGGACCTACCTCAAGCGCTGGGAGTCGGTCAAGGAGGGGTTGATCCCCTACCTCGAGGGCGAGTTCGAACATCTGCCCCTCGCTCTCGTCCTGATCGTGATGGTCGGTCTCGTCGCCGACCTCACCACGATCCCCTACTGGAACGTCTTTGCTGGGTTTGCGATGGTGATGACCTGGGCCACCGCCTACACCGTGCGCAATACCGGTCTGCGTCTCAATGACGACACCGCGATCTTTCGTTTCCTGGTCCTGGCCGGACCTCTGATGCCGCTGGTCCTGTTCCGGACCGACGTCCTCTCGACGATGTTGGCCTCGATGGCCATACTCGCCTGGGTTGCCGGGCAGGAGAACCGGGGCATGGCCGCCGTCCAGGGTGGTGTGTTGGCGAAAGGATGGCCGGTCGTCCTGGCGGTGAGTGAGTGGTGGCGGGGTCGACAGGCACGGGCGGCCCTGATCGTTGCCTTCACCATGTCCCTGACCACTTTTCTCATCCTCACGCCGGGTTTCCAATCAGGCAGGGCATTCAGGGGGATCCATCTGGAGACCCTCGTGGGGTCGATCCTGCTCTTCGTTCGGGTGCTCTCCGGAGACACCCCGGGGACATTCCACGACGCCGGTGCGCTGTATCTGACCGCGGGCGGATGGCAGGTGGCGATCAACGTGGCGATCGGCACCGTCTTCGGACTGGTAGCTCTCCGGGCGCTCCGTCACCGGTTCTCGTGGCGGAGGGCTCACATCCTCGGCGCGGCACTCACCCTGGCGGTGATACTCGGGAGCCCCCTGTTCTCGCCCCAGTTCCTGATCTGGGTCGTCCCCTTCCTGACACTGGTCGCCGGACCCCGGACGATCAAGCTCTGGGTGGCGATGACCCTCGTCACCATCCTCTATGTCGGCTTCTGGGATGTGCCATCCCTGTGGTGGTCGGCGGCTCTCCTGGCCAGGAACATCCTGTTTGTCATCCTGGCAGTCGAGGTGACCCGTTCGGCGGTGGCCGGCGTGGAGAGGACCGCATAAAAAGGGGGCCGCACGCCGTTGTGCAGCCCCCCCTTTGGATTGGGTTGGTCTTAGAAGGCCCTGTCGAAGACGTCTTCGATCTCTTCGGCAGTCTCACCGGTGCGCTCTTTGATACGCCCGATGAACTCTTCCCAGTTGCCTTCGGCGACATCGAGGTCGTCGTCGGTGAGCTGACCCCAGCGCTGCTTGGCCATGCCCTTGAGCTGCTCCCAACGGCCTTCCCACTTCATCCGCGTTCCTTCAGCCATGGTCTTTCCTTTCGTAGGCCTGTCCCATACGTACCCCCGTCCGGGCGAGGACAAACCTTGCGAGGGTGCTTCAGGCCACGTATTCGGCCAGATGCTGACCGGTGAGGGTGGACTTCCTCGCCACCAACTCTGCCGGGGTCCCTTCGAAGACGACCCGTCCACCGTCGTGGCCGGCACCGGGACCGAGATCGATGATCCAGTCGGCATGGGCCATCACCGCCTGGTGATGCTCGATCACGATCACCGATTTGCCTGACTCAACAAGACGATCGAGGAGGCCGAGCAGATTCTCCACATCGGCCAGGTGGAGACCGCTGGTCGGCTCGTCGAGGACGTAGATTCCACCCTTCTCCCCCATCTGGATCGCCAGCTTGAGACGCTGTCTCTCACCACCGGACAGGGACGACAACGGCTGACCGATGGTGAGATAGCCCATCCCGACATCGGCGAGACGTTCCAGGATGGCGTGGGCTGCAGGTGTCTTCGCCGGCCCGTCGGAGAAGAACTCTTCGGCGTCGGTCACCGACATGGCCAGCACCTCACTGATGTCCTTCCCGCCGAGCTTGTACTCGAGGACTTCCGCCTGGAATCTCTTCCCCTCGCACTCCTCGCAAGTGGTGGCCACGGTCTCCATAAAGCCGAGGTCGGTGTAGATCATCCCGTTGCCGTTGCACGACGGGCAAGCTCCTTCCGAGTTGGCGCTGAACAGGGCAGGCTTCACGTTGTTGGCCTTGGCGAAGGCTTTGCGGATCGGTTCGAGGAGCCCGGTGTAGGTCGCCGGGTTCGACCGTCGCGACCCCCGGATCGGGGTCTGATCAAAGGAGGCGACGCCATCCCGATTGGAAACCGAACCATGGATCAAAGAACTCTTGCCCGAACCGGCGACACCGGTGACCACCACCAGGACACCGAGCGGGATGTTCACGTCGACATCCTTCAGGTTGTGGGTGTTGGCGCCACGGACTTCGAGATATCCGGTCGGGGTTCGGACTTCTCCTTTGATCCGGGCCCTGTCGTCAAGATGGGTGCCGGTGAGGGTCTTGGCCTTGCGGAGGCCTTCCACGGTCCCTTCGAAGACCACCTCACCGCCAGCGCTACCGGCTCCCGGTCCGAGGTCGATGATGTGGTCGGCGATCTCGACCACCTCAGGTTTGTGCTCGACCACCAGGACCGTGTTCCCTTTGTCCCGGAGGCGGATCAGCAGATCGTTCATCCGTCTGATGTCGTGGGGATGGAGCCCGACAGTGGGCTCGTCGAACACGTAGGTGACGTCGGTCAAAGCGGAGCCGAGATGTCGGATCATCCTGGTCCGCTGTGATTCACCACCGGATAAGGTGCCGGCGGGACGGTCGAGACTCAAATACCCCAGGCCGATCTCGACGAACGAGTCGAGGAGTGCGCTCAGATTGTTGAGGAGCGGCCCCGCGGACGGCAGGTCCAGGTTCCGGATCCATTCGGCGAGCTCGTCGATCTGCATCGCGCAGAGATCGGCAATGCTCATCCCGTTGATCTTCGACGACCGGGCCGGCTCGTTGAGCCGGGTGCCCCCACAATCGGGACAGTCGGTAAAGGTGACGGCACGCTCCACGAACGCCCTGATGTGGGGTTGCAGTGTGTCTACATCCTTCGACAGGTACGACTTCCGGATACTCGGAATCAGACCCTCGTAGGT
>CAYNSP010000084.1:0-7292 GCA_964400035.1 uncultured Acidimicrobiaceae bacterium
ATCGAAGCCGAGGAGTTGAAGAGAATCCTCGATCGGGTTGTGATCGTCGACATCAGATGGGCGCTCACCGACCCGGAGCAAGGCAGGGTGACGTACCTGAATGGACACATCCCCGGCGCGGTGTTCGCCGACCTGGATGAGAACCTGTCGGGTCCGCCCGGTCTGGATGGACGACATCCCCTCCCCGACCCCGGGGCCTTCGCCGCGACCCTGGGCCGACTCGGCATCGAACCGGAAACGCACGTGATCACCTACGACGACACCGGCGGGGTCGTGGCGGCCCGTCTCTGGTGGATGCTCCAGGCAATCGGTCACGAAAAGGCACAGCTACTCAACGGGGGGTATCAGGCGTGGATCGGGGCGGGTTACGAAGTCGAGACCGGCCCGGTCGACCCGGAGCCCAAGTCCTACCCCACTCCTGACGGGTTCTCCGGCACGGTTGACCGGTTCACCCTGGAGGGACGGACCCTGGTCGATGCCAGGGCTCCCGAGCGGTACCGGGGCGAGATCGAACCCGTCGACCCAAAGGCGGGCCACATCCCCGGAGCGATCAACCGCCCCACCACCACCAATCTCGGGCCCGACGGCCGTTTCCTCCACGCCGATCAACTCTTCGACATCTACCGCGGTCTGACCGATCCGGTGGTCTACTGCGGGAGCGGTGTCAACGCCTGCCATGACATCGTGGCAATGGTGGCGGCCGGTCTTCCCACCCCCGACCTCTATCCCGGCTCGTTCTCAGAGTGGTCCCGTCGCGATCTCCCCGTAGAGGTGGGCGAATGATCGATCAAAAGGTGATCGAGGCGATCGAACTGCAGGACACCGACTTCCTCCTTCGGACCGTCAGCGACTTCTGCGAGAAGAAGCGGTGGGATGACCTCGTCAAGCTGAGGTCGAGGTGCCGTGAGGCGGTCTCCAGGGGACGACAGCTATGGGGGGTCGATGAACACATCAGATACCGGCTTGCCCTGGAAGCACCTGCGGAGTGGGCCGGCCCGGTTGTGACCGAAGGCCCGGCTCGCTTCACCCTTGGGCCCCTGGCCGAGGTCGCCGCCAGCACCAAGACATGGGCCGAACTGGAGCCTCATCTCGAGGCGGGCCCGGAGCGTGCCACCGTCGCCGCAGAGCGTGTCGTGCGGGGCGAGTCCATCACCGGGGAGGTTCCCGACCTTCCCGAGACCCTTCAATCGTGGGAGCCTGCCTATCCGGTGGCAACCTACAAACCCGCCAAGGTGGAGACACCGACACCGCCCGTGCCGACGGTCGTTCCCGTAGAACTACCCGACCACGCCGCGCTGGTCGACGATCCGGACTCCGAGTCCGCACTCTCCGACCTGGTGACTCCCTGGACGACCGAGTCAAACGGACGGTGCCAGACCGTCACAGTCGAAGGGAACGCGCTGGCTGCCATCGAGGCATTGGGGGTACGGCTGGCCCGGGTCGCCCGACTCGAACCGGATCAGGCTCTCGCCTGGATGGGGTGGGCGGGCGCGTCAGGTGGAGCATTCGGCAAACGGAGAGGTGCGGCCGCCGGTCGCTACGGCGCATGGTGGGTGGTTGCCACGCTGGCCGACCTCGAATGGCCACCCGAACCGCACCGCATCGGCAGTGCCCTGGAACGGATGGAGTGGTTCTGGTTCGATGATGGGGCGCCGGGCACCGGGTGGCAGCTCCGGCTGGCAGTCTCCGACCCGCCTTCAGGACTGGCCTGGGCGGTTTCAGCCATCGATGCCGCCGACTGATCGTCCATACAATCCCGACCATGAGCGGTATGACCGATCTCGTAGTGGGTGACGATGGCATCCCCCGGTGCTCCTGGGGTGCCGGATCGGATGTCTACCGGCGGTACCACGATCTGGAGTGGGGACGACCTGTCACCAACGACCATCGACTATTCGAGAAGATCTGCCTCGAAGGATTCCAGGCCGGGCTGTCCTGGTTGACCATCCTCAACAAGCGTGAGAACTTTCGCACTGCATTTGCCGGGTTCGACCCGGAGGTGGTGGCCGGATTCGGGGAAAGTGACGTAGAACGACTTCTGGGCGATGTCGGGATCGTCCGACATGAGGGCAAGATCCGTTCGGTCATCAACAATGCCGACCGCGCCCTCGAACTTGCCTCTGAAACCGGTGGACTCTCGGCCTACTTCTGGTCATGGGCCGGCGCAGAGCGACCACCGGCAGACCCAATGCCGGCGTACACGACCGTCTCGACAGATCTCTCCAAGGATCTCAGGAAGAGGGGATGGACCTTCGTCGGGCCGACCACGGTGTATGCCTTCATGCAATCGATGGGTCTCGTCAATGACCACTATGTCGGATGCCATGTGCGGGACGAGTGCTCCCGTATGCGGCGGCAGGTGACCGGCCCCTAGGCCAGGAACCGGAGGGGAGACCCGACTGAGTCCACGGATCAGCCTCTAGGGTTCACCGTCTAATGGAACGGCCTGCCTTCACAATCGGGATCGAGGAGGAGTACCTCGTTGTCGATCGCGAGACCAGAGATCTGATCAAGAGCCCGCCACCCCAGATGTGGGATGCACTCAGCGAGGTCCTCGGCCAGCAGGTAACCACCGAATTCCTGAAGGCGCAGATTGAGGTCGGCACCAAAATCAGTTCCAAGATCTCCGAGGCCAGGACCGATCTCGCCCGCCTGCGTCGTGACCTCTCCGCCGTGGTCGGGGAGTACGGAGCGGCCATCATTGCCTCATCCACCCACCCGTTCGCTCACTGGGCCCACCAGGAGACCACCGAGGCACCGAGATACACGCGTCTCGCCGCCGACCTCCAGCAGGTAGCGCGGCAGTTGGTCATCTGCGGGATGCATGTCCATGTCGGGATCGATAATGAGCACCTCCGGATCGACCTCATGAACCAGGTCAAGTACATGCTCCCCCACCTACTCGCCCTGAGCACCTCGTCGCCGTTCTGGGATGGTTCTCCAACAGGACTGCTGGCATACCGGCTGGTCATATTCCAGAACATGCCCCGTACCGGTCTACCCGAGGAGTTCGTGTCGTGGGGCGAGTACCAGCGTTACCTGGATGTGCTCGTCGGTGCCGGTCTGATCGAGGACTCGTCGAAACTGTGGTGGCACATCCGCCCATCGGGCAGATATCCCACCCTGGAGATGAGGATCAGCGACGTCTGCACCCGCCTCGACGATGCCATGACCGTTGCTGCCATCTATCAGTGTCTGCTCGGGTATCTCTACCGGCTGCGGGTAAACAATCAGAAGTGGCGGACGTACCGGTCGGGGCTAATCGACGAGAACATCTGGCGGGCCCAGAGATACGGGACAGATGGTTCGCTGGTGGACTTCGGGCGTGGCGAACTGGTCCCGATGGCGGATCTCATCGACGAGCTGATCGGTCTGATCGGTGAGGAGATGGTCGAATTCGATGTGGTGGATGAGGTGGGACATGCCCGCGAGATCGTGGCCGGGGGAACCAGCGCACACCGTCAGCTGGCCACGTTCCAGGCCGCCCTCGACGCCGGGGCGGAACAGATGGAGGCGCTCAAGGCGGTGGTCGACGGGCTGATCGTCGACTCCATGTACGGCATCTGACACCGGCTCCCGGTGGCCCGGGCGGTAGGTCCGCCGACCCGGGTCGATAGACCCGCCCCGGAGGGGTCGGCGGGCTTACCAAGTTGGGTAACCGCTAGCCCGATACTCCTCGCCATGAAAAGGTTGAGAGGCATTCTGAATTCCGACACCGGTGCGTCAATGGTCGAGTACGCACTGATGGTGGCACTAATCGCACTTATCGCATTCTCGGCAGTGAGCATGGTGGGTCACGCCACGGAGAGCAGCCTTATGGCGGTAGGCGAAGAGCTCGCCGGTTACCACGCTGGCGACCCCAGCACACCGACTCCGAGTGACCAGGACGAAGACCCGTCCGACCAGGGTGACCCGGAACACCCCGGCGACCCGTCAAACCCTGGAGATCCTGACCAGCCTGGCAACCCGGGTGGTCCGAATGATCCCGAGCAGCCCGGTGATCCCGAGCAGCCCGGTGATCCCGAGGAGCCTGGCGATCCGGAAGATCCCGCGGATCCGGGGACTCCAGAGCAGCCCGGCAACCCATCCGACCCGGGAACCCCCGTTGGTCCCGGTGACCCCGGACGTGAGGAGCCCGAAGAACCCGCAGAACCGGGTTCGGAGGCGAATAGCACGGGATCCGACGCCGAGTTCTACTGGTGGAACGACACGGCCACAGGTGGACAAGGTGCCTGGACCGCTTCGGTCAGCTTCGATAACGACTGGATCCGTCACCAGTACCTGACCATCAAGGTCACCACCGTCGATCACACCGGCAAGAGGGTCACCACGACCGTCAAGGACTTCTACGTGCCGGCGAACGGCAACGCCACATACGTCCACTGGAACAACAACCTGAAGGTGGTCAACGGTGTCCCCAACGGGATCGTCGCAGTCGAGTTCCAGGTGGTCACGGTGAAGACCGCCGATATCAATTGGAAGAGTGTGACCTACCCGGTCACCAACCCGACCCCGATCACGGTGAAGGCACCCGCCTGATCCGAACGCTGCCCCTTCCCGCCCGGCCCGGTCCCATGATCGGGCCGGGCGGTGCCCCATGGAGACCGGGGGCAAAGTACGGCCCTCCGTTCTGTGAGTGAAATTCCCGGTATAGGCGGGAAAAACCCGCACAGAAAGGCCCAACACGGCTGGTCTCGGAACCCGTTCCACTAGAGTCCCATTTCGATGAGCGATCTGCTGGAAGCGGCGGCGTCCGCACTGGGAACACCGACAGCACTGGTGCAGCGGGCAGCGGCCGCAAGAGCTGCGGCAAATGGCACCACCGTCGACGAGGTCCTTTCGGCCTGGGCCGGCGGGGCAACCGTGGCCCCGGCAGCACCGGCAGCCGCACCCGAAGCCGCACCGGAGGCCGCCGCCGCGGCGTCAGCACCGGAACCGGCACCTGCAGCTACCGCGGTGGCAGTCATGGAGCCGCCCCCGACCCCTGAACCGGGAGTCGTCTACATCGAGGAGACGGTCCCCCTCGACCCGGTCCCGCTTGCTACCAGAGTGCGCACCGCGGTTCGTGTCGGTGCCTGGACCGGTGCCGCCCTTGGCCTTATAGGTTTCCTCGCAGCCACTGCATTCTGGGCACCCATGGCCACCGTCGACGAGAACGCCCGGACCGTGGTTCAGGCGAGCACACGAGGGATCATGATTGGAATCGGGTTGGTCAGCATCGTCTTCGGTGCGATCGTCGCCTCACTCTCCCGGGCTGCCGCCTCCTGGCGAGACCCGGCGATGCAGCTTTCCGGATCGAGGTCGTCGACAGGCTGGATTGGTGCAGGGATCGGACTCGTGCTCGGAGTAGCTGCCGGGGCTTTGCTCGCTGGAGGCTTCGGGACTCCCGTTGAATCCGAGGAGGCCACCGGCCTGGTGCTCCTGCCCGTTCTGCCCACGCTCGGCGTGATGCTCATCGGCGGAGCGGTCCTCGGTGCGATAACGGCCGCGGTTCCGCAGATCTTCGGCACACCGGTCGCCCTCGGAGCAGAGGATGCCTACGAGGTGCAGGAGGTCAAGGGGCGGATCCGGCACGCCGTGACCGTGCCGCTCCTGGGCGTGGGGATGCTCCTGCTCTTTGTGCTCCCCTTCGCCTACATGCTCCTCGAAGCCAACCACCTGGTCTCCGGCGCCGGAGCCGCCATGGTGGCCATCATTGCGGCCGGCGGAATCCTCGGATTCTCAGCCCTGGCCGGTTCGAAACCGAACATGCGGATTACCCCGGGCGAGGCCCTGGTCGCCCTGATCGGAGTCGGCACGGTGGTTCTCGTGATCATCGCCGTTTTTGTGTTCCGCGGCGGCGCTCACTGAGCGCAGGTCAGCCGAGATCCGCAGCGTTGATCGCCTTGGAAGTATCTCCGTCGAGCAGGATCTCACGGACTGCCAAAGCCACCTCTCGAGCAACAGAGATCTGAGCTTCCCTGGTCGACGCACCGAGATGCGGTGTCATGATGAGGTTGGGTGCGGTCCGGAGCGGGCTGTCCTCTGGTAGCGGTTCGGCATCGAATACGTCCAGGGCGGCCCCGGCGATCCTCCCCTTCTCCAACGCCCTGGCCAGGGCCGTCTCGTCGATCACGCCCCCGCGTGATGCATTGATCACGTAGGCGTGCTTCTTCATCGACTTCAGCGCCTCCTTGCCGATCAGACCCCGGGTCTCATCATTCAGCGGGACATGGAGGGAGATAACGTCGGCACCCGATATGACTTCTTCGAGGCTCACCAGGTCAACCCCCAGCTCGGCGGCACGCTCCCCGGACAGGTAGGGGTCGGAGACGATGACCGACATCCCGAAGGCCTGGCAACGGATCGCCACCTCGCCGCCGACACGCCCCGCGCCTACCAAACCCAGTGTCTTGCCCCGAAGCTCGCTCCCCTGAAATCCAGCCCGATCCCAACGACCTTCTCGCATTGACCTGTCGGCCTCGGTGACCTTTCGCATCACCGACAGCATCAATGCCATGGTGAGCTCCGCAGCCGCAATGGTGTTACCCGATGGTGCGTTGACTACCGCGATACCTCTCCGGGATGCGGCTGCGACGTCGATGTTGTCGATCCCGACCCCGGCACGGCCGACCACCTTGAGCCGGGCAGCCGTTCCGAGCAGGGCTTCATCGACCCGTGTCGCACTCCGGACGATCAGGGCATCGGCGAGGCCGATTGCTTCCAAAAACTTGGGCGCAGTGCGATCACGTGCTCTGACCACATTGAACTGCTCGTCGTCTTTGAGCGGCAGGAGACCACGTTTCGATACCCGGTCGGTTACCAGAACGGTGAGGGTCATCCGAGGACGTCGGTGAGCTCATCGAGGAGCAGATCGAGCTCCTCAACCGTATGGTCGCCCATGTGTCCGATACGGAACGTGGAGTCTTTCATCGCCCCGTACCCGGCACCGATGACCCATCCCCGCTCTCGCATGGTGGAAACCACTGTGCCCGGGTCGTCGACGGTGACACATGAGACCGTCGGTGAACGTTGGCCTTCCCTGGCGAGCAGTCCTACCGGTTTGCCGGCAGCCTCCATCGACTCCACCCATGCCTCGGTCCTCTGACGCATGTCGAGGTGACGCTTCCACCGTGTCTCTATCCCCTCGGCCAGGATCCGTTCCAACTGAATCTCCAGCGCGTAGAGGAGGGATACGGCCGGTGTTGCCGGTGTCTGGTTGGTCTCCAGGTTCCTCATTAGTCGCACCAGATCGAAGTACCAGCCCCGGTCGGGGATGGTCCGGGCCCGCTCCATCATGGCCTCAGAGGCCA
>CAYNSP010000085.1:0-7125 GCA_964400035.1 uncultured Acidimicrobiaceae bacterium
GCAACACCGCCCCGGGTGAGATCGAGACGTTGGGGATCAGGCTCAATGCCCCCGAAGCCGACTTCTTCCAGCCGGAGGACTATGAGGACTTCTTCGCATCCGGTCGCGGCACCTGCACCGGTTGGGAGATCAGGAACAACTTCAACCTCTTCGATGGTGGTCCCTTCACGATCACCATCATGGACGAGGACGCGAACATCCTCACCAGCGATCTCGCCGAGGAAGACGTCTTCGCCGTCGAGGACGATGATCCGGAGTCGTTGCAGCGCACGTTCCAATGGTTCCGTAATCCCGGTCCCGGGTTCCCGGCTGCCGGCCCCACCCGTGACCTGACCCTGACGAGGGATCTGACTGGCTGTGACACCGCTGGCGTCTACGCCGCGGTCGAGGCAGCGTTCAGCAATCCTCTCTGGCAGCACGGGCCACTGACCGAGGACCTCGTCGTCGGCGAACCCTTCGAGGGTTGCGCAGCGTTGACCAACGCCGCGGAAGTCGCCGGCAAGATCGTCCTTCTCTCCCGTGGCACATGTCCCTTCGTCGACAAGTACGTGAACGCCCAGGATGCGGGGGCCGCGGGACTGGTGGTGGTCAATAACGCTGCCGGTCCGGCGATCACCATGGGTGGTGATTACTCCGGTGAGTCCAACATCCCGGCGGTGATGATCTCCCAGGCCGACGCCGCCATCTGGCTCGGCGCCATCGGTGATGGCGACACCCTGAATGCGACGATGGATCCCGATCTCATGGGCCCGCCAATCCCGCTGGATGCCAATCAGGTCTACTCATCCAGCTCACGTGGGCCGTCTCGTGAGAACCAGGGCTTCAAGCCGGATGTGACTGCACCTGCGGTCGGGGTCATGTCGACCGCGGTCGGCACCGGCGGTCGGGGTGCAGCATTCAACGGGACTTCGATGGCGGCTCCTCACGTCTCCGGTGTGGCGGCCCTCCTTCGCGAGGCTCTCCCGGATGCTGAGGGGGCGCAGATCAAGTCGATGATCCAGAACTCGGCGGCGCCAATCGCACCGGCCAACACGCCTGCGGCCCGCCAGGCCACGGGCATGGTTCGTGCCGATGTTGCGGTGAACGCCGTTGCCTACACCGATATGGGTGGTGTGGCATTCGGTCGTCTCAACCCGGTGACGGCAACCGAGGCCACCGAGACCGTGACGGTCTTTGACCTCTCGGGCGCTGGTGGGACCTTCGACATCAGCGTGGAGCCCTTGGGCTCCGCCGCCGGGGTCAACGTCACCGCACCCGCGTCGGTCAATGTTCCGGCCGATGGATCCGCCACGTTCGACGTGACGATCTCGCTCGATCCTGCGGCGATGGATGAGGATGACGCGTTCCAGTCCCATAACGATGCGGGTGGTCGGATCATCCTCACCAATGGTGACGATGAACTGGTCGTCGGCTACAACGCGGTGGTCGATCCGGCATCGAATGCTGCCATCAGTGATGGTGGCACGGCATTTGTGGTCGGCAACGACAGCGATCACTGGACCCCGGCCTTTGTCTTCAGCGGTGCCAACGCCACCGATGGAGATGGTGTCATTGGCGTGGCTGGTGGCCAGATCTCAGAGACTGTCGGGTTCTTCGGGATCGCGCTCGAAGACCCGTGGGATGCAACCTCAGCGATGGTGATCGACCTGTACCTTGACGTTGATCAGGATGGGACCGACGATTACCTGATCGAAGCTGCCGACCTGGGACGTCTCCAGGGACTGGCTTACAACGGTCAATACGCAAGCGTGGTGGTCAACCTCGCTACGGATCTCGGGACGATCACCCACTTCGTGGAGATCGACTTCAACGACACCGTTGCCGGGCTTTACGCCCCGCTGAGCATGCTCTCGGGCATCGGTGGAGATGTCGACTTCTACTTGGAAGTCTGGGACATTCGGACCGGTGAGACCCGGTCCGAGGCCGAGGGCACATTCACCTTCGATGTCGCTGCATACGCCGACATCGAGGCTGATGACATGTTCACCGGTGGTGACGTGGGTCCGTTCAGCAGCGCTGGTGCGATGTGGTTGTTCCCGAACAACTCCCTGGACACCCAGGCACAGATAGTCACCCCGATCGAAGACACGGTCGGCGCCTTTGATCCGAACACGGGTCAGTGGCACCTCCGCGACTCGTCAGGCGGTGTGACATCGTTCTACTTCGGAGCCCCCGGTGACCGTCCGTTGATGGGTGACTGGGATGGTGACGGAGTCGACACGGTCGGTGTCTACCGTCCATCGAATCAGACCGTTTACCTGAGGAACTCGAATTCCACAGGTACGGCCGAGACCAGCTTCGTCATCGGCAATCCGGGCGACACCGCCCTGGCCGGTGACTGGGATGGTGACGGTATGGACACGGTGTCCGTGTACAGACCGACGACCGGTCAGGTCTTCATCTTCAACAGCATCTCCGTGATCACCGTTGATGAGGACTACTACTTCGGAATCCCGGGCGACAAGCCGTTCGCCGGAGACTTCGACGCCGATGGTGTTGACACCATTGGTCTGCATCGTGAGTCGAGCGGGTTGGTGTACTTCACCAACCAGCATGCGACGACCTTTGCCGAGTTCGAGTTCTTCTTCGGGATCCCGAACGACCGACTGGTCGCAGGTGACTGGGGCATTGTCGACCTGGTGGACACACCAGCCGTCTTCAGGCCTTCCAACACGACCTGGTACTTCCGTCATACGAATACCCAGGGATTTGCAGACGATGAGTTCATCTGGGGTTCTGCGCACTGGCTGCCGGTGGCAGGCAACTTCGGACTCGACTGAGAATCGAAACTGAGTAGAGGAGGCGGCGCCCATCGGGCGCCGCCTCTTCGTTTGGGGGACTCAATCTGGCGGCGGGCCCGACCGATAGAAGAGGGTCGGATGCGATCGCGTCGAAGAGGGCGTATCGTGTCAGCGACGCTGGGGGGCGAGGGAACCACCCTCCAGGCGGGCACGTCGCATACAACGCAATATGAGGTGCTTAGCGAAATTGAAACGTTCAACCCTGTCCGTGCTGGCCGTCGTCTCGCTCGTGGTTGGCCTGCTACCTCTGACTGCAGGTGGAGCAACCGAAGGGAATGTGGTCGAGGTCACCGTCGATGCCCCGACTTCTCCCGCCTTTGCCCCGGTCAATACCGGGCAGGAGACCTTCCATCCCCACGGCCGCGGAACATGTGACGGTTGGGAAATCCTCAACAACAGCAATCTCGACCCTGCGGGTCCTCCGAACTCCGAGTTGAGCATCAGGATCACCCCACCCGAGGCCGAAGGTGACACCCCATTCGCTGGTGCCGAGACGGTTGCTCCAGGTGCGTCATTCCTGCTGGCCGACACAACGGCGGCGACAACCCGTGACTTTCGCTGGGGGTTCAACGCCGGTCCTGGTGACGACCCGCCGGCCGGGGAGCTGGTGGCCTTCACGCTTACCCGCGACCTATCTCCGTGCCACGACCTCGCCGGTGACTACGACGCGTATGAGGCGCTCTTCTCCAGCCAGACGGAAGCAACCGGCACGCTGGTCATCCCGACACCAGCCAACGCCTGTGGGGCGGTGTCCGGGTCGGTGGCGGGAAACATCGTGCTCGTCGAGACCGGGGCGTGTTCGGCGGCGGCGGCGTACACCAACGTCTTGAACGCCGGGGCGATCGGCGTCATCTTCTATGGTGGCAGCCAGATCTTCCTCAATGGTGCTCCGGCCACTACCACCATCCCCGCGGTCATGATCGCCGAAGGTGTCGGTGATGATCTGGCGGCCGCGGTCGGAGCGGGTCAGCCGGTCACTCTGACCATCGGTGACGAACCAACCGACACCATCGAGGGACCAACGTGGACTGCAGCGATGGGTGTGACCGCGAGGTCGGAGACCGGGCTCACCATCACATGGACGGCTCCCACTCCCGGTTCTGCTGCCATCACCGGATACCGGGTCTACCAGGGAGATACCCTCGTCGCCTCTCCGGGCTCCGGCGCCGTCTCCCAACCGATCACCGATCTCACGCCCGGCACCACATACAACTTCACTGTCATTGCCGACGATGGACTCGGTCTGGAATCCGAAGCCCTCAACGGGTCCTTCGCCACCTTGATCGGACCGACCTGGCCCGGCGGGGCGCAACTTGGTGCTCAGAGCATCGGTCAGACGAGCCTTACGCTCACCTGGCCGGCGGCAACCGACCCCGATGGCGGTCTGAGCGGCTACAGGGTGTACCGGGACGATGTCTTGGTTGACACTGCCCTTCCGGGTGCCACCACTTTCCCGGTTTCGGGTCTGGACCCGGAGACCACCTACGACTTCAGCGTTGTTGCCTTTGATTCAGATGACCTGGAATCCGATCCTCTCGAGGAGAGCTTCGCTACTGCTTCCCTCACCGGCCCTTACTGGAACGGCGGCGCCCTCAGTGTGACCAACCGGACCACGACGACGGTGGACCTTTCCTGGCCTGCAGCCAGTGACGATGATGGAACCGTCGAGAACTACCGGGTCGAGGTCGACGGTGTTCCCAGAGAAACGCTGGATGCAGCAACCCTGAACTATCAGGTGACCGGTCTGACCCCTGGAACCACCTACACCTTCAGTGTCCACGCCATCGACGACGACGACCTGGAGGACTTCCTGAGCGCTCCCGGGACAACGCTCATTGCCCCGATATGGCCCGGCGGGGCTGTCCTGGGCACATTGAGCATCGCCAAGACCAGCGTGACCCTTACCTGGCCGGCTGCGACCGACCCCGACGACGGTCTCGACGGGTACCGGGTCTTCCAGGAGGGCGACTTGCTTGACGAGGTCGGTCCGGGCGTCACCAGCTACCTGGTTTCGGACCTGACTCCCGGCACTTCCTACGATTTCAGTGTTGTCGCATACGACACCGACGATCTGGTGTCGCCGGCACTTGAGAACACCTTCACTACGGCGCCGCTCAACGCGCCCTACTGGAGCCCGGATGCCGCGTTGACCATCAGTAACCGGACCACGACGACGGTGGACCTCTCCTGGCCTGCAGCCAGTGACGACGACGGAACGGTCGATAACTATCGGGTCGAGGTCGACGGGACTCCGAGACAGACCCTGAGCGGGGCGACTTTGACCTATCAGGTGACCGGTCTGACCCCTGGAACCACCTACAACTTCACTGTTGTTGCTATCGACGACGACGACCTGGAAACCCAGTTGGGTGCACCCGGTGCCACCCTGGACCCTCCCGCTTGGCCTGGCGGGGCCCTGACCGCGACCAATGTCCGCCAGAGGATGCTGACGCTCAACTGGCCTGCCGCCACCGACTCTGACGGAACGATCCAGAGCTATCAGATCTTCCGGGATGGAGGACTCATAGGTACCGTGAACGGCAGCACCAACTCGTTCCCGGTCAGCGGACTGATCGCCAACACCTCGTACGACTTCGCCGTGGTTGCGATCGATAACGACGACCTCCCCTCAGTAGGACTCGGGGCATCGATTGCGACGGCCAATTGGGTGCCATCGACTGTCGGAGCCTTCGACCCCAACACCGGTCAGTGGTTCCTCATGGATGGTGAGGGCAACGTGACGGTCTTCTACTTCGGAAACCCGGGGGACATCCCGATGATGGGCGACTGGGATTGCGACGGAGTGGACACGGTGGGGCTGTACAGGCAGTCAACCGGCTTCGCCTACATCCGCAACTCGAACACCCAGGGCGCCGGGGAACGGACCTTCTTCTTCGGACTTCCCGGTGACATTCCGCTTGCGGGTGACTTCGACGGTGATGGGTGTGACACCGTTGGCGTCTATCGGCCATCCCAGGGTCGGGTGTTCATCGCCAACACACTCCCCCCGAACGGCGGTGCGCTGACAGCCGATACCTCATACTTCTTCGGCGTGCCCGGCGATAAGCCGTTTGTCGGTGACTTCGACGGCGACGGTATGGACACCGTTGGCCTCCATCGTGAGTCGACCGGCTACGTCTATTTCCGCAACACCCACAGCCAGGGCGTTGCTGATTCGGAGTTCTTCTTCGGAATCCCCAATGATCGGCTGGTGGCCGGGGACTGGGGCCTGGTAGACGGAAAGGACTCGCCTGCTGTATTCCGTCCGGGCGTACTCACCTGGTATTTCCGGCACACCAATACCCAGGGCAACGCAGACAGCCAGTTCGTCTGGGGTGACCCCGTCTGGCGGCCGGTGGCCGGGAAGTTCGGTCTGGACGACTGACCGAGGATTAGCCGCGGCTGAGGCCCGGCTCGCAGTAGAAGGGTCCTGACCCGCTGCCCCCGTGGTAGTTGTAGGTCCTGTTGCCTACCGCGAGTTTGATCCGGTACCCCGGGACCTCTGCCTGGGTGTAGGCCTTGCCCGGTTCGGGACAACCGAGGGAGCCGTCGCTCCAGGTGACGTCCTCGTCGCTGACCAGGGTGATCAGGGCGGCGTCCACGTTGAGACGGGAGGCCAGGTCGTCGATCGCTTGATGGACCCGGTCTGAGTGACGCACCGTGGTCGTGACCGGTGTCGTGGTGGTGACCGGTGTCGCCAGGGTGGTGCTCGCATCTGTCGTCGGTGTTGCCCCGGGCTGCTGACCGCACGCTGCGATAAGCAGGCCGACCAGGACGAAGCTCCATCTACTCATAGGCTTTGGACGGTCGGTGTCGCCCTTCCGGTTCCATCTGTGGCCCGAGGGGCCGGATCTGGCACATCCCGCAGGCGGCTCTATCGTCGGGTGAGCAGGCCGGTATGGCCGTTTCCCGCAGGGACGGGTACGGTCGCGGTTGCCAGATTCAGAATGGTGAGTGAGTGATGGCGCAGGCACAAGTCATGGTCACGGGCACCAGAGGGGTGGTCGCCTCGTACATCGCCCTTACCAAGCCCCGGATCATCGAGTTGCTGCTCATCACCACCGTTCCGTCCATGGTCCTCGCCGCAGGTGGGTGGCCCGGGTTCTGGCCGGTGCTGGCAACCCTGATTGGGGGCACCCTGTCTGCCGGTGGCGCCAACACGCTCAACAGCTACGTCGATCGTGACATCGACGAGCACATGCGTCGGACCCGAGCAAGACCGCTGGTTCGGCATGAGATCCCACCGAAGAACGCTCTCATCTTCGGATGCGCGCTCGGAGTCGCCGGATTGATCTGGCTGGGTGTAACCACCAACTGGCTGGCC
>CAYNSP010000086.1:0-6971 GCA_964400035.1 uncultured Acidimicrobiaceae bacterium
GCTTCACCATCACCACCGATGTCTGTCGGGCGACCATGGAGGCCGGCTCGGTGCCATCGGACCTCTGGGACGAGGTCGCCGCGGCCGTCGCCGACCTGGAGGCCTCCACCGGGCGAACATTCGGGTCCGGGCCGGTCCCGCTGCTGCTCTCCGTGCGGTCAGGATCCAAGTTCTCCATGCCCGGGATGATGGACACCGTCCTCAACATCGGGGTCAACGACGGGACTGTCGAGGCTCTCGCGGCGTGGTCTGGCGACCCCCATTTCGCATGGGATGCCTATCGCCGGCTTGTCCAGATGTACGGCAAGGTCGTCCTTGACGTCAATGGTGATCTCTTCGAGGAGGTCCTCACCGAGCTGCGGGCCCGTCGTGGGGTTCCCGACGATTCGCAACTGACGGCCGAAGACCTCCAGGAGGCGACGGCATGGTTCAAGGAGATCATCCTCCGTGAGTCGGGCCAGGAGGTACCCCAGGATCCAATGGAGCAACTCCGGAACTCGATCTCGGCCGTCTTCGACTCGTGGGGCAACCGCAGGGCCGTCGACTACCGCCGGCTTCATGACATTCCGGACACCCTCGGCACTGCAGCCAATGTCCAGATGATGGTCTTTGGAGACCTCGGTGAAGACTCGGGGACCGGGGTCTGTTTCACCCGTGACCCGGCAACGGGCGCCCATCGCCTCTACGGCGACTATCTCCCCCGCGCCCAGGGTGAAGACGTAGTCTCGGGTGCCCGCAACACCCTGACCCTGGACGACCTCGCCGGTATCCATCCGGAGTGTCATGCCGAGCTGCTCCGACATATGGACCACCTCGAGGAGCACTACCGGGACATGATGGACATCGAGTTCACCATCGAGAAGGGTGTCCTCTACATCCTCCAGTCCCGGGTCGGGAAGCGAACCGGGGAGGCGGCGGTCCGTCTGGCGGTCACCATGGCCGAGGAGGGGATGATCACCAAAGAGGAGGCGATCCGCCGGGTCGATCCTTCCGTCCTGGAACAGCTGCACCGCCCCCGCATCGCCCCGGGCCAGAGCGTGAAGCCGATCGTCACCGGTGTCGCCGCATCCCCCGGGGCAGCGGTCGGAGAGATCGTTTTCACCGCCGAGGCCGCGGTCAAGCGCTCGAAAGAAGGTGCCCCGGTGATCCTGGTCCGTCCCGAGACCACACCGGACGACATCCATGGGATGGCGGCCGCGGCCGGGATCCTCACCAGTCAGGGCGGCAAGACCTCTCACGCCGCGGTGGTTGCCCGTGGTATGGGTAAGCCGGCGGTGACCGGCGCCGCCCGGCTCCAGGTAGATGTCAATGCTGGCGTGGCGATCGTCCCCGGTATGGAACTCACCACCGGCGAACTCATCACCATCGACGGCACCACCGGGGCCGTGTACCAGGGTCGGGCCGAACTGACGCCACCGGAGGCACTGCCCGAACTGGAGAAGTTGCTCGAGTGGGCGGACAGCATCAGGACCCTCGGGATAATGGCCAACGCCGACACAGCCGCCGACGCTGCCCTGGCGCGTGAGCGCGGAGCCGAAGGGATCGGACTTGCCCGGACCGAGCACATGTTCATGGGCGAGCGTCTCAAGGTGGTGCGCAAGATCATCCTCTCCGGCGAAGAGCGTGAGGAGTCCCTTGCCGAGCTGGAACAGCACCAGGTAGGAGACTTCGAAGGAATCCTGGAAGCTATGGACGGACTTCCCGTCGTGGTCCGACTTCTCGACCCACCCCTACATGAGTTCCTCCCCTCCCGTTTGGAACTGGAACAGGAGGCCCTGCGACGGGTCAGGGCTGGCCGACCGATAGACGACCTCAGGGAGATGTCCGATCAGGTGGCGCGCTGGGAAGAGGTCAACCCCATGCTCGGACTGCGTGGTGTCCGACTCGGGCTCATGCTCGCCGACCTCTACAAGATGCAGGCACGCGCCGCGGTGACCGCCATGGTCAGACGACTGAAGGCCGGTGGCAATCCACGCCTCGAGATCATGATTCCGCTGGTGGCCACCGCCGAGGAACTGAGATTGATGCGGGAGGTGATCGAAGCCGAGATCGCCGAGGCGGCCGGCTCCTCCGGTTTCGACCTTCATGTCCCCATCGGGACCATGATCGAACTGCCCAGGGCGGCGTTGACCGCTGGTGAGATCGCCGGCGTTGCCGACTTCTTCTCGTTCGGGACCAACGACCTCACCCAGATGACCTTCGGGTTGAGCCGTGACGATGCCGAGGGACTGTTTCTCTCCGACTACCTGGACAGGAAGATCCTCAAGAAGGACCCCTTCCAGACCATCGACCAGGAGGGTGTCGGTCGACTGATCAGGGTCGCTTGCATCGAGGGCAGAGAGGCCAATCCCGACTTGATCCTCGGTCTATGCGGCGAACACGGTGGCGATCCGGCTTCGATCGCCTTCGTCAAGGGGTTGGGACTCGACTACGTCTCGTGTAGCCCGCCCCGGGTCGAGGGAGCCAGGCTCGCAGCTGCCCAGGCCGAAATCCAGGACGAGGACCTGATCGACAGTCGTTAACCGAGAGCGTCGATCAACTCGCCCACACCCTCACCGGTGGTGGCGGTGGTGATGATGATGGGTCGGTCACCGGCCACATCCTTCAACGCCCGGCGAACCTCTTCGACCCCGGGGCGGTCGGCCTTGTTGATCACGAAGATGTCGGCGATTTCCACGATTCCCGCCTTGTCCGCCTGGATCTGATCGCCCCAGGATGGCCCAACCACGAGCACCGTGGTTTCGGCCACATTCATCACCTCGACCTCTGACTGGCCCACCCCGACCGTCTCCACGATGAGGTGGTCGAATCCGGCCTGGCCCATCAGACCGAGTGCATCCGAAGCGGCCCCGGCGAGACCGCCCAGATGCCCTCTGGTGGCCATCGAACGGATGTAGACACCGTCGTCGGAGACGTGGTCCTGCATACGTACCCGGTCACCGAGAAGGGCGCCGCCGGTGAGAGGGCTGGATGGATCGACGGCAAGGACCGCCACGGTCTCACCGCGTCGGCGGAACTCTTCGACCATCGCCGAGATGAGGGTCGACTTTCCCGCCCCCGGCGGTCCGGTGATCCCGATCACGCCCGAGGCCGGCTGGATACCGGTCAACTGACCCGCCTCGACCTGGCTGATCGCTCTCGCCAGGACCTTCCGATCCCCGGTCCGGATTTGCTCGATCAGTTCTCGTCCCACGGGGCGTCGGCGCTGGCGATGACCTCCTGGACCCCGGGAACCCGATCCTTGAGGATCCGTTCGATTCCTGCCTTCAGGGTCATCATCGAGAGGGGACAACCACCACATGCCCCGACCATCTCCAACCGCACCTTCCCATCCTCAGCACCGAGAAGGACCAGATCGCCACCGTCGGCCTGGACTGCCGGGCGGATGTAATCGAGGGTGGCCTCGAGCAGATCAATGTCGATGGGCTGCGGGTCGGATGTGGCGATGGATACGGGTGTGGTCATCTCTCGGCTCAACAGATGTCGGGGTCGGGTTGTTCCATTATGGCTCAATCCCGTGAGATCACCGCACCCACGGAGGTGAGACGCCCGACAATGTCCTCATAACCACGGTCGATGTGGAGGGCGTCACCGACCTCTGTGGTCCCTTCGGCCCGGAGCCCGGCCAGGACCAGGGCGGCACCGGCACGGATGTCCGGGGCCAGCACCGGACATCCGGAGAGTGACTCGACTCCACGGATCACGGCGTGAGGCCCCTCGATGGTGATATCGGCACCCATCCGCGCCAGCTCTCCCACATACTTGAAACGGGCGTCGTACAGGTTCTCGGTGATGACCGATGTGCCGGAGGCGACGCTGAGCAGGGCCACCATCTGGGGATGCATGTCGGTGTGGAAACCCGGATAGGGAAGGGTGGCGAAGTCAACGGGCGCCGGCCGCTCAGGGCCCTTCACCCGAAGCCACCCGTCTCCCCGCTCCACCTCACAGCCTGAGTCCTCCAGCTTCCTCAGCTCCATCCGTAAATGGGCAGGCTGACACCCGGTGATGGTGAGATCGCCACCCGTGATCCCCGCTGCCACTGCATACGTGCCGGCTTCGAGACGGTCCGCCACGACCGTGTGCCGGACAGGGGTCAACGCTTCAACCCCCTCGATGTTGATGATCGAGGTCCCGCCACCGGTGATCTCGGCTCCCATTGCATTGAGTTGAGCGATCAGATCCTCGATCTCGGGTTCACGGGCAGCGTTGACGATCGTGGTCTCGCCCTCCGCCAGAACACCAGCAAAGAGGAGGTTGACCGTGGCTCCCACCGAAGGGAAGGGCATCTCGACTTCGGTCCCTTTGAGCCGACCGTCGACCCGACCGACCAACTCACCCCTGACCAGTTCGAAGGTGGCGCCCATGTGCTCCAAACCGTCGAGGTGCCACTCGATGGGACGGGCACCCAGGTCGTCCCCTCCCGGCAACGCGACGCGGGCCTCACCGCACCTGGCCAGCAGCGGTCCCAGGACGACGATCGAATCCCGCATCTGCCGGACCAGCTCGATCGGCGCCTCGGGTCGCAGATTCTCCGGGACGACGGTCCACAGACCCTGGTCAGACCATTCGACACGGCACCCGATGTGACCGAGCACCTTGGCCATGATCTCGACATCGAGGATCTGCGGGACGTTGTCGATCCGATGTCGACCGGGGGCCAGCAGTCCGGAGACCATCTCCTTGAGGACGGCATTCTTCGCCCCACGGACCTTGATGGTCCCCGCCAGGGTGTGTCCCCCTTCGACTGTGATCGTCGACATCACCCCGAATGTAGTTGCCCCGGCCGATCAGCCGGGTTCACCGGATAGGCCGCCCGACCGGGACAACTGCGGTGTTCGAGGCCCGGCATGGCTACCCTGCCCGCCGTCATGAGAATCGCTGTTGGCTCCGACCATGCCGGATACGAGCTCAAGGAACGTCTGGCCTCCTGGCTCGCCGAGTCGGGTCACGCCGTGTACGACCTGGGCACACACTCCACCGACCCCGTCGACTATCCCGACTACTCCGCCGCAGTGGCTCAAGCCGTCCTCGACGGACGGGCCGACCGGGGAATCATCGTCTGTGGGTCCGGGGCCGGCGCCAGCATCGCCGCCAACAAGCTGAACGGAATCAGGGCTGCCGTGGCGCACGACACCTATACAGCCCACCAGATGGTCGAGCACGACGACGTCAACGTCCTATGTCTCGGGTCCCGGGTCATAGGGCCGGCGCTGGCCGAAGACCTGGTCAGGGTGTTCATCGACGCCCGATTCACCCGCGAGGACCGTCACGTTCGACGGGTCGACAAGATCCGGGCGCTGGAGGGTTAACTGTCCTCGACGCTGGCCATGGCCAGTGTGAACAACTGGGCGATCTCGTTGGGACTCAGCTCACCGGAGGTCCGACCGAGGTTCCGGTTCTGACCGTCGAGAACCATCCAACCCGGGGTGGCTGACATGCCGTATGCGATGGCCACTTCGCTGTCCGCGCTGTCGGCCATGACCGGCAGCTGCCAACCCTCTCTTTCGAGCCAGTTCTGCGGAGGGAACTCGATCCGGTTCGGGGTGGCGAAGATGCTCACCGAAAGGAAGTCGACACCTTCAGGGACCAGACCTGCGTCGATGAAGGAGTTCACTACCGGGACTTCCCGCTGGCAGTGAGGGCACCAGTGTGCGAGGAAGATGACGACCTTGGGTCGCCCGTCGGGCTCAATGGCAACGCGGTTTCCCTCCCAGTCCTCCCCGATAACCGTGGGTGCGGTTGCCCCGATCGACTGGTCGACCTGACCTGAAGGGATCACCGGCAAAGCGGTGCCGGTCACCTCGACATCACGGAAGGCGACCGAGGGGTCCGGCGGCTCTTCTCCGGCGATGGCCCAGGCCATCAGCCCCATCAAGCCGACACCAACGACGGCGATCGCGATCCACATCAGGGTCTTCTTGTTCATTTCTCCGGAGCTTTCACATAGAGGGCAAGCAAAACAGCGATCAGCGTAAACCCGGCTCCAGCCATAAACGGGATGGTGATGAAGCCGAACACCTCGAACTCCTTGACCGTGCACGGGGCGGACACGTCACAGGCGCCGCTGTCCAGGTCAGGGAAATTCTGAATGATGTAGTGCCAGATAGAGGTGGCCAGACCGATCAAGGCCAGCGGAAGGGCATAGAACTTGGCGGCCAGTTCCTTCCGCCAGGCGCCGACCAGCAGCACGATCGACATGGGGTACATGGCGATCCGCTGGAACCAGCAGAGCCGACACGGGATGTACCCGATGACCTCCGAATAGATCAGCGATCCGGCAGTCGACACCGCGGCCACCAGCCAGGCGAACCAGAGGGCGGGGAGACCGGCTTTGCTGGCCGCGTCCTTCCCCCTGACCAGGCGATAGATGACAAGACCCAGGGCGAGGGCCAATGCCACCAGGGAGAGGATGGCAAGGAAGGTGTTGTAGATCTGGATGGCCCGAAATGACATGTCAACCTTTTTCGTCCGTGTGAGACTATCCGTCCGCCGCGACTATCAGCAGATCACCCGATGCCGCCGATGTCGACCATGTAAGCCTCGTAGACGAGGTCCGATCCGATCTGTCGGTGCTCGGCGAGATGACCGAGGAGCGAAAGCGTCCTCCGCCTGACTGCCGGGTAGTCCTCCGGGGTGGCGTGGCTGACACGCTCCCTCAGAGCGGCAAGAGCGTCTCGGAGCTTCAGATGGTCTTCGTGCATCTCGGAGACCGCGCCCGAGAGCCGCGGAGCCTGCTCGAGGATGTCCTGGTGGAGACCTCCCGGGCCCTCGACGCCTTCGATGTGTGCCTCCAGCTTCTCACTGAGGACTCCTAGAGCAGAGCCCACCATCTGGAGCCAGTCCCCACCCGAGGCTGGTGTGGCGATCGCCTCCTCGACCCGTTGCATGGCGAGCCGCAGATCATCACGCAGTGAACGGGTTCTGTCCAGCGGGCTCATGTCAGATGGAACCTACAGGAATCGAGCATGGTC
>CAYNSP010000087.1:0-6909 GCA_964400035.1 uncultured Acidimicrobiaceae bacterium
GGTCGAGTTCTGCGACACCCACCCGACCCGGGATCTCGAAGTGCCTCGCTGCCATCGGGCTCAACTCTCCGACATAGCCGATCACCACACCACCGACACTGATGCTGGCCGTTCGACTCGGATGAAAGCCCGGAGCCTGAGCGGTTGTCACCTCCGCCTCAATCCCCAGGCTGGTGGCCAGGGTTTCCCACACTGCCAGGGATACCGAAGCGTCGGCGGTCTCGGTCGTGCCACCAAGACGCTCCGTCCCGACATCTCCCACGAGCACCCAGGCGAGTCTCTCCGGTTGCTCCGGGAGCCGCTGATCCCATTCGGCCGACTCGGTCAAGAACGTCCGTCCCACCTCGAACAACGCCACGGAACCGGAACCATATGACAGGTTGTATCGGGCGGCGGAAAGCAGCCCCGGCAGCAAGGTTGGCCGCAGCTTGCTCTCCTCATCCCGAAGCGGGTTCTTGACAGTGAGGAGGTCCTCCGACGCCACTCCAAGCCCTCGCAGATCGCTGACACTGACGAATGGCAGGTTGATCGCCTGGGACAGACCGACGCCGGTCAACACCGAGTGGAGCTTGCGTTGACGCTTCTGTTCCACACTGAGACCACCGGTGGGGCCCGTCGGGAGTGTCGCCTCGAACTTGTCGAACCCGTGGATCCTGGCGACCTCTTCCACCAGATCGGCGGGTCGAGTGATGTCAGGTCTGAAAGTTGGCACGGTCACCGTGAGTGGATCCAACCCTTCGACACCCATCCCTAGCCTGCGGAGGATGTCGGTGACTTGAGTTGATGTGAAGCCAGGCCCCAGGAGTTGTTCGACATCGGCCAGACGGAGTTCGATCCGCTCGGGCAGTACCGGGCGGGCGATACGGTCGACCGACCCTTCCAGCACCCTTCCACCGCTCATGTCAGCGACCATCGCACTGACTCTCTGGTTGGCGGCCTCGACCAGATTTGGATCGACCCCACGCTCGAAACGGGTCGAAGCCTCCGACCTCAAGTCGTGACGCCGGGCCATGTACATGATGGTCGGGGGATCCCAGGAGGCGGCCTCCATCAGAATCCGTTTCGTAGACCCGGTGACCTCGGTTCGGGCACCACCCATGGTTCCGGACATCGACGCCGGTCCCGCCGCGTCGTAGATGATCAGATCATCAGACGACAGGTCGCGCTCCACACCGTCGAGGGTCTCGAGCCTCTCACCTTCGGTCGCCCTCCTCACGGTGAGCCGTTTGCCCACAATCGTGTCGGCGTCGAAGGCATGGAGTGGCTGACCCAGTTCGAGCATCACGTAATTGGTAGCGTCGACCACATTCGAGATGGGACGGATCCCGGCTTTGCGTAGACGATGCCTTATCCGGAACGGCGACTGTCTGACTGTGACTCCGGTGATCTCCCGAATGTTGAAACGGGCACATCCCTTCGGGTCCGAGATGGTGACGTCGAACTCGGTTTCGCCGGCAACAGGCTTCCAGTAGATGGACGGGATCCGGTACCCGATCCCGTAGTGGGCGGCCAGGTCACGGGCGATCCCCAGCATCGACATGGCGTCGGGTCGGTTCGGTGTGATGGCCAGATCGAACACCACGTCGGGCAGTTCGATACGGTCGACGAACCGCTCCCCGACACTGAAGCTGTCATCAAGAACCATGATGCCGTCGTGGTCATCACCGAGTCCGAGTTCACGCTCGGAGCAGATCATCCCGTTGGATGTGACACCCCGTATCTCACGGACCGCAATCTCGAAGTCTCCCGGCAACACCGCGCCGGGTCGGGCGACGGCGACAGTGGCTCCAGCCTCGAAGTTCCAGGCCCCGCAGATGATCTGGGTCGGTCCCGTCCCCGAGTCGACCTGGCAGACCCGGATCCGGTCCGCATCCGGATGCGCCTCGATCGAGAGGACGCGGCCCACGTATACGTCAGTCCCGGCGGCCTCGATGAATTCGCCGCCCTCGCCATCGTGGCCAAGCCTGGCCAGTCCCGACGCCAGTTCGTCGGGGTCTGTGGTGGGGAGTTCGATGAACTCCTGGAGCCAGCGGAGCGAGACCCTCATCGAAACTGCCTCAGGAATCGGATGTCGTTGTCGACGAAGTGCCTGATCGACTGGATGCCATGCCGGACCATGGCAAGACGTTCGACTCCCACCCCGTAGGCGAATCCGGAGAGACGGGTCGGGTCATAGCCGGCCGAGACGAGCACGTTCGGGTCGACCATTCCGCACCCGAGCATTTCCAGCCAGCCAGCGCCACCGCAAACCCGGCAACCCGGAACACCGCCATCGCAGGCGAAACAGGAGACGTCGAGTTCGGCACTTGGTTCCGTGAACGGAAAGAAGTGGGGGCGGAGCCGCACCGTGGTGGTAGGCCCGAAGAACTCTCGGGCAAAGTGAAGCAATGTGCCCTTGAGATCCCCGAAGGTGAGACCCTCATCGACCGCCAGACCCTCGATCTGGTGGAAAACCGGCAGGTGGGTGGCATCGATGGTGTCGGTCCGATAGCAGCGCCCGGGAACCACGATGTACACGGGCGGTTGGTGGCTTTCCATGAACCGTGCCTGAACCGGAGATGTGTGGGTGCGCAACAGGACCTCGTCTTCGGGCTTCCCCCACTCGAGATACATGGTGTCTGTCTCGAGCCGCGAAGGGTGCGTTACCGGCGTGTTGAGGGCGTCGAAGTTGTAGTAGGCCAGCTCCGCTTCGGGTCCGGAGGCGACGGTGTATCCCAAGCCGACAAAGATGTCAACCACCTCGTCGATGGTCTGCTGGATGATGTGTACCGCTCCCCTTGGGAAGGTGAATGCCTTCAGGGTGACGTCGATGCCGTCGTCCTTGAGGCGCTCGGCCTCGTCCAAGGATTCGAGGTGCTGGCGGCGGTTTGAGATCAACTGCTGAAGCTCCGTCGTCACCTCATTGAGACGGGCACCGACTACCGGCCGGTCTGCCGGATCCAGATTCGCCATGGAGCGGCGAACATCTCCGAGAGCCGAATTGCGGCCCGTAAGCTCCCCCTCGACTCTGTCGAGTTCTTCCAACGACGAAGCAGCTTCGACCCGCGAAGGGGCGTCCTTCAGTATCGCCTCGAGGGTGGTGGCCGGATCCATAAGTCGGGCAAGGTTAGCGGTGGCTCCCTGTCCCACCTCGAACCCCCCGATTCGGCATGAACCAACAGATATGCTCGGGGCGGATGACCGGCACGCAAGTTCCCACCGTGAGACGGTTCGCTTTCCTCCTCCTTGGCATCAGTGCGTTGCTGGTGGGGCTGTACGTCCTTCTGCGGCCATTCACCTCTTTCCGTTTGCTGGTGCTCCTGATCGGTCTGGCCCTCATCGTCACCGGTGCAGACCGGGCGGTCGAAGATATCGACCCCGTTCCCCGGGTGATCGGTGGCGTCACCGCGATTGCCGGCGCGGCCGCCCTGATGTGGCCGCAGGTCACGGTGCGCTGGGTCCTGATCATCGTCGCCGGCTGGCTGGTTGTCGACGGTCTGGCCAACATCACCTCAGCGGTGCGACGGACCGCTGAGCACGCCACGGCAGCGGTCATTCACGGGGCGGCCTCGATCATCTTCGGGGCTCTCACCCTGCTCTGGCCCGATGTGAGCCTATTGATCATCGGTCTGGCCTTCGCCGTCAAGCTCATCAGCTTCGGGCTGTCACGGATCCTCACGGAGATACGACACGACGCCACGGCGAAACGCAGACTGCTTTCCCCGACGACTTCGGCACTCGTGACACTGGTGCTCGCCCTCGTATTGGCAGGTATCAGCTTCATACTGAGAACGGGTGGCCCTGTGGTCGACGAGTTCTACACGCCACCCGCCGCTGTTCCTGATCGGCCGGGGGCCCTGATCAGGAGCGAACCTTTCACCAGGGCCGTTCCGGACGCGGCCCGGGCATGGCGAATCCTGTACACGACCACCCGAGATGAAGGGGTCCCTGCCGTGGCGAGCGGGATCGTGGTGGCTCCGTCCACTATGACGCAGGAATCCCCGGTGGTGGCCTGGACTCATGGAACCACCGGAGTGGATCGGGCCTGCGCCCCGTCGGTCCTCCCCGATCCATTCGGCGCTGGAGCCCTGTTCATTGCCGACGAGGTGGTCGAAGAGGGTTGGGTTCTGGTGGCCACTGATTACGTGGGACTCGGAACTGAAGGACCTCACCCGTACATGATCGGCCAGGGTCAGGGACGGTCGGCGCTTGACGCGGTCCGGGCGGCACGCGAGATGCCGGAACTGGCCTTAGCGGACACGACGGTGGTGTGGGGTCATTCACAGGGGGGTCACGCCGCCCTTTGGACGGGTGCGATTGCACCGACGTATGCGCCGGATGTCGACGTGATCGGCGTCGCCGCCCTGGCCCCGGCATCCGATCTGCTCGCTCTGGTCTCGGTACTGGAACAGATGCCGGGTGGGAACATCTTTGCCTCGTTCATAGCGGTTTCTTACGCCGCTCACTTCCCCGACCTGAACCTCGATGACTACGTCACGCCTTCGGGACAGGTCACGATGCGTGCCCTCGCCAGCCGCTGTCTCGCCGAACCGGCGGTCTTCAGTTCGGTGCTGTCGTCGCTGGTGGTCAGTTGGTCGATGTTCACCGGAGACATGACCCAGGGCGTTCTCAGCCAGCATCTCGAGGACAACGTTCCACCGTTCACCGTCGCCGCTCCCCTGTTTCTCGGCCAGGGTGCGGACGACTCTCTGATCACCCGGGAGATGCAGGACGGATACGTGTCCCGGATGTGCTCAGAGGGACAGCAGGTGGACTACCGGGTATACGAAGGTCGGAATCATGTTCCGCTGGTCGAAGCGGACTCGCCACTGATTCCGGACCTCATCGAATGGACCCACGCCCGTCTCCTGGGCCACGTTCCGATCTCGACCTGTTGACCTACCTACCGAGCGGCAAGGGCATAGACCAGGATCCCGGCTGCGACCGAGGCGTTGAGGCTCTCGGTACCACCTGGCATGGGGATCGTCACCCTTGACCGCGCAGCTTCGACAACCTCGGACGGTAGCCCGTGCGCCTCTTCACCGATCAGTAGTGCATACGGGCCGGATTCGATTGTGTCCGGCCGTTTACCGCCCGTGACCACCGTGGCAACCGTGTGCCAGGGGCTCAGGTCTTCCAAACCCCGCATATGTGTCACCGCCGTCCGGAAATGCCCGCCCGCTCCGGCCCTGAGCGTTTTCGGTGACCATGGATCTCCCGATCCCGGCGTGCAGGCGAATCCCCACCCGAAGGCGGCCGCCGTCCTGATCAGAGCCCCAACGTTGCCGGGTTCTGACACACCGTATGAAACCAACAGGTTGATGCCAGAGTCGGGTCGCCGTTCGGGGATGTCCACGACGGCCACGGGTCCTCGTGGGGTCCGGGTGTCGGCGAGACGTTGCATTGCTGCCTCCGAGACAGCCACAACCCTCAGGCCATGCTTCTCGGCGCGCAAGACCGACTCATGGTCCCCCGGGCTGGCAAACACCGTGCCCACTCTGACGCCAGCATTGATGGCATCGGCAAGAAGGTGGGGTCCCTCGATGAGGGTCTGACCCCGTTCCCGACGGATACGGGCGTTGTGAAGCCTGGTCGCCTCAACGATCTCGGGGTTACGCGGACCCCGTGGGGTTGCAGCCTCTGTCATCGGCCTCACTTTAGAGTGACGGCAGCTGACTCCATGTGGGCGGCCAGGGATGCACCTCGACCTAGCGCATGTAGAAGGCGAAGTCGTCCCAGTCCTCGGCGCATTCGACCAACGGTACGGAAATAGCTGGACTGGTGACCCATACATGGGTGCGAATGCCTGAACGGTATGTGACTTCCACTCCCGCTGCTCTTCCTTCATCCGCACCCTCATCTCGCACCACTCCGACAACTAGTTGGAAGACGACCTGTGAAGGATCAGGTGTGTAGCTGCCGGTGACATCGAAAGAGTGAGCCGTCGGTGGAACCAGCGCTCCGACTGCTAACACCGACCGCTCCCAATTCGGCCATATCGAACGCGGTGGTGGATAGGTTGGCCGGGAGTTGAACGCACCATCAAGATCTCCCGTCGGCAGGAGCCTCGCCTCTATGAGGCTCAGCCCTTGAGCGTCCAGGAGCCTTACATCAACAATCCGTACGTTCCGCGAGGAAAGGTTGAAGAGTCCTAACCCACCAACCGACGCTCTCCCGTCTTGCGAGGGCTGGCAATACCCCTGAGCGCCGTCGACCGACAGAGCCGGACCTGAGCGAGCTACAAAGTCAAAGGCCCAAATCGACGCCAAGATCAGACTCAACCCACCGAGAACTAGCCACCGAACTCTTCGCTTCCTCGAGTCGCCCGTGAGTTTGATCGGTAGGTCTTCGTGGACCTCGGTCATGAGTACGCCCCGGACACCGGATCCGTGGCGATGATGTCGAATGTCACCTGACCGGTGCGGCCGCTAGCCAACGCTGCGATCTCGGCCTTTGAGGGGAGATGAAGCACAAAGCTACCCGAGGAATCGGTTACCGCTGCCGCGAGTTCAGCGAGCATGAAGCCCTCGCCTTTGGAGCGTTGGTCCAACCTGAATTCCTCGCTCGGCCACCCCAACATAACCACTTTGACACCCGGCATCGGCTTTCCGTCGGGCGCCTGAACGACACCCGAGAGGGTTCGGATCAAGCTGAGATCTGTTGGTGCCGCCGATTCGGGCTCCCTACCAGCTTGCGTTCTCTGCGTCTCGTCTGCCAGGGCAGGCTGCGGAACAGCCCCTATCAGTACGACGAGGCAAACTAATGCGACCGCGACTCTGCGATTCAGAGTGACTGAGCGTTCTGCGAACATGCTCTTTCCCTCCGTCGGTGCCCCACGGACGAAACTCGCATGCACCGTCGAGGGTACTCTCCAAACGAAGGGTGTCAACCACTAATCATGGCTGTGGCGAGCATGCCGTTCAACAACAT
>CAYNSP010000088.1:0-6890 GCA_964400035.1 uncultured Acidimicrobiaceae bacterium
GTCGGTGTCAAGCCCCACGAGCTTCCAGCCCTGATCGGATTGATCGAGCGTTCGCCCAACCTGACCCTCGATGCCCTTTGGACCCACTTCCCGGTCGCCGACCAGGATCTGGACTACACCGACGCCCAGGTGGACAGATTCATTGACCTCGTTGAGCCGTACCCGGTCGGGATGATCCATATGGCCAACACCGCTGCCTCGGTCCTGACCCCCCGGTCCCGGGCCGACATGTGTCGGGTGGGATTGGGCATCTACGGTCTTCATCCCTGTGAGGAGACCCGGGACCGGATCGATCTCCGCCCGGCGATGCGAATGGTCAGCGAGGTCACCCACATTCAACGTCTGCCCGCCGGGTCGAGACCGAGTTATGGGAGGATCAGGGAGTTGACCCGGGACAGCACGGTGGTGACAGTCCCCGTCGGATACGCCGACGGATATCCGAGGGGGAGGACCGGCGAGGTCCTTATCGGCGGACAACGTCATACCCTCGCCGGACGGGTGACCATGGATCAGGTCCTGGTTGACGTAGGTGACGCTGACGTCGAGTTCGGTGACGAGGTGGTCCTCCTCGGCAGACAGGGGACCGAGGAAGTGACCGCTGATGATTGGGCTGCTGAGCTGGGCACCATCTCCTGGGAGGTGATCTGCACGGTGGGACCACGGGTACCGAGGACATACATCACATGAATCAGACCATTACCGCTATCCCCGGAGTCAGGGTCGGTCACTGGACCAACTCCGATGCAATGACCGGATGCACTGTCGTCGACTTTCCCGAACCGAATGTGGCGACCGGCGAGGCGAGGGGCGGGGCCCCGGGTACCCGGGAGTACGCCCTGCTCCAACCGGGAATGCGGGTCGAGCAGATTCAATCGATCCTCCTCACCGGTGGGAGTGCTTTCGGTCTCGGGGCCGCCGACGGTGTGGTTAGGGCCCTGGAGGCAGATGGCCGCGGCCACGTGACTCCGATTGCGAAGGTCCCCATTGTTCCTGCGGCGGTGATATTCGATCTGAGTGTCTCCGATCCGAACGTCCGACCGGGTCCGGAGCAGGGGATGACGGCATATCGGTCGGCCACCGCTGACCCGGTGGCTCAGGGTCTGGTCGGGGCCGGTGCCGGAGCAACTTCTGCGAAGTGGCGCGGGTTTGAGCACATCCGACCCGGGGGTCTTGGATCGGCGGTACGCGAGATCGGTGGTGCCATGGTCGGTGCCCTCGCCGTGGTCAACGCCCTCGGAGATGTTTTCACCCTCGGAGGTGAGTCCCTGACCGGAGGGGATGCCGAACCGGGAGTACCCGGCTTCCTCCAGCAGGCTTCCCCCAATACGACCCTGGTGGTTATCGCCACGAGCGCCAGGCTTTCCCGAATAGACCTGACCCGACTGGTGATCCGTGCCCATGACGCCATCGCCGTGTGTATCCGCCCCGCCCACACCCGTTTCGACGGCGACATCGTCTATGCGGTCTCGTGCGGGGAGGTCGAAGCCGATGTCGACACTGTGGCCGAAGGAGCCTTCGGGGCGACCGGTGCTGCCATCGAGAACGCGATTCGCGCCTCATCGATCGACTCGAACTCGTAGGCCCACCCGGCGGAATCGGGGGAGAGAGCCAGATGGCGGAGGCGGCAACCTCGCTACCGTTAGGACGACGTGGCCGACCCTATAGCCCTGCTCACCGATCTCCGTGAACGCGCTCTCACCTGCACGGATTGCCAGCTGTGCAATACCCGTACCCAGGTGGTCTTCGGGGTTGGAAACCCGGAGGCGAGGCTGATGCTGGTCGGAGAGGCACCCGGAAAGAACGAGGATCTCCAGGGGGAACCGTTCGTCGGTGCGGCCGGGCAACTGCTCGACCGCCTGATGGCGGAGATCGGAATCAGCCGCCCCGAGGTGTATATCGCCAACGTCCTCAAATGTCGCCCACCCGGTAATCGGGATCCCCGGCCCGAGGAGATCGATGCCTGTAAGGGCTATTTGAGGGAACAGATCAGGTTGATCAACCCGGAAGTGGTGATGACCCTGGGGAACTTCGCCACCAAACTCCTCCTCCGCACTGAGATGGGAATTACCCGTCTAAGGGGGACACCGCATTCCTGGTGGCTGGGGGCGACCCTGATCCCGACCTTCCATCCGGCCGCCGCCCTCCGAAGCGGTGATCGTGTCACCGATCAGATGCGTGAGGACTTCGCCCTCGTTCGACAGATCCTCGACCGCGGCCGGGACACCGAGGCACCGGCGGCTGAACCCGTCCAGATGGAGATGTTCGGGTGATGGAGTTCGTCTGCCCCACACCAGCGGACACCCTCGCCCTGGCCAGCAAGATTGCACCCAACGTGGAGCCGGGGGATGTGATCGTCCTCACCGGTCGTCTTGGTGCAGGCAAGACTCTTTTCGCCGGAGGTCTGGCGGCAGGTCTCGGCGTCGAGGAGCACGTCAACTCTCCCTCGTTCGTCCTGGTCCGTCAGTACCACAGCGGTTTCATCCCGATGTTCCATGTGGACGTCTACCGTCTCGGCTCCCTCAATGAGTTCGACGATCTCGATGTCTTCGGCCTGGCCCGCGATGGTGTGCTCGTGATCGAATGGGGTGACGCCATCGAGAGCCTGCTGCCCGAGGATCACCTCCGGGTCGACCTGACTGTGGGGGAGGATGAGGTGCGGACGATCCGTTTGATTCCGTCGGGATCCTGGGCCACCCGAAAGCTCGAGGTCGGCCCGTGAAGATTCTCGCCATCGAGACCGCTACACCGGGCGCGTCGGTGGCCGTCGTCGAGGACCGGACCACACTCGCCGCCGCATCGAGAATCGATGCTTTCGGCCATGCCAGCTTTGTGGTTCCAGCCATCGACTTCTGTTTCGACCAGGTCGGTTGGTCGCCGGAGGATCTCGATGCAGTCGTTGTCGATGTCGGTCCCGGCCTCTACACCGGGATCAGGATCGGACTCGCTACCGCGCAGGGACTGGCAGCCGCTTTCGGGATACCCATCATTCCCGCCACCTCGGTCGATGCGATCGCGCTGGAGGCAAAGACCGGACACCGGCTCATCTGGTCGGTCGTCGACGTCCGCCGTGGCGAGTTCGCGGTAGGCCGGTACCGGCCGGTTCCCGGTGGGGTCGTCAAGGAGGGGGCCACCGAGTTGATGAGGGCAGATGTTCTCAAAGCGATGTTGACCTCGAGTCCGGAGGAGAACCTGGTTGTGGGGGACGTTGGTGCGCTCCCGGATGGTTCGCTCCGAGGGATCAGCCGTCTGAAGGTCGGAAAGCCCCGATATCCGTATGCGGTGTCGCTTGCCGAGATCGGTCTCGCCCGCCTCGAGAAGGGCGATTACCCGGCCGCCGACGACATCCGGCCTATGTATATGCGTGAGCCCGACGTGACCATCAACTGGGAAAAGCTCCGACCGGAGGGGCCATGGGCGTCGGCGTGATTGTGATCCGGGACTTCCGGCCCAGCGACATCGCTGCTGCCGCTGCACTCGAGGCCCAACATCAACCGCAGCCGTGGACGGAGGGGATCTTCAGGGACGAGCTCGAGGCACCGGGCCGCATCTACCTCGTCGCCGAGGAGGTCCATCTGGTCGGGTTCGGTGGGGTGATGGTGGTGGGTGACGAAGCCCACATCACGAATCTCCTGGTCGCCGCGACGGAGCGAGGGCGGGGAGTGGGCAGACGTGTTCTGGTCACCCTTATTGAGAAGGCTATCGGCGCCGGAGCGAGGCATCTCACCCTCGAGGTCCGCAGCCGCAACGAGGTCGCTCGCCGCCTCTACTCGTCGGTCGGGTTGGCACCGGTGGGTGTCCGTCCCAACTACTACGGCGACGATGACGCCTTGATCCTCTGGGCACACGACATCGATCAGCCCGCGTTCATGGAGGGGCTGAGATGAACCCGACGGTTCTCGCATTCGAGACATCCTGCGACGAGACCTCGGTCGCCGTGGTCCGTGGTCTCGAGGTGCTCTCCAACATCGTTTCGTCCCAGGTTGAGATCCACGCACGGTTCGGCGGGGTGGTCCCGGAGGTGGCAGCGAGAGCGCATGTCGAGTCGATCCGCACCCTCACCCACAAGGCCCTCTCCGAGGCGGGGATACACCCCGACGACCTCGACGGGGTGGCGGCCACATCCGGTCCGGGTCTGGTGGGGGCTCTGCTTGTCGGGCACTCATTCGCCAAGGCCACCGCATGGGCACGACAGCTGCCGTTCATCGGGGTCGACCACATGGAGGGGCATCTGATGGCCCCCAGGGTGGAGTTCGAGGAGTTCGTTCCACCTGCCATCGTGTTGCTGGCCTCCGGTGGCCACTCCCAGATCGTCTTCGTGAGCGATTGGGGTGAGTACGAGACGATGGGTGAGACCCTGGATGATGCCGCCGGAGAGGCCTTCGACAAGCTGGCCCGGGCAATGGGTCTCGGTTATCCAGGCGGACCGGCGATCCAGAAAGCAGCCGAAGGAGGCAATCCGAAGGCAATCGATTTCCCCCGGGCGCTGCCCGACCGTCCGTTCCACTTCTCCTTCTCCGGTCTGAAAACTGCGGTCGTCACATACCTCGAGAAAGCTCAGAAAACCGGTGACCTGGCGCCCCTCAGCGATGTTGCCGCCTCACTCCAGGAGGCAATTGTCGATGTCCTGGTCGACAAGACCTTCGCCGCCGCCGAGGAGAAGGGTGTCCCTGTGGTTGCGGGTGGGGGCGGGGTCATGTCAAATGGCCGGCTTCGGGAGCGCCTCACCGAGGAGGCGCAACGCCGTGGCCTGAAACTGGCGATTCCCGCCCCGATTCTGTGTACCGACAACGCTGCCATGATCGGTGTAGCAGGCGGTCACTGGTTGACCCGCGGGGTCATCTCAGACTGGGCCGAGACGGTCGATCCATCCCGCGCCCTGTAGTCATTCCGCGGGCTGTCGAACCCGGTTTCCGGGCCGTGGAACCCAGGGTTTGAAGTCTCCGACCGTTTAGCACTCACCATTTGCGAGTGCTAATGTCTCGTTAGCACTCAAGTAGGTCGAGTGCTAACCCGGGTTTCGCCCGGGAAGCACACGTTGGAACAACAAGGAGGAGCTACGAATGAAGCTTCAGCCGCTCGGTGACCGGGTGGTGGTATCTCCAGCCGAGGACGCGGAATCCCGCACCCCCTCGGGTCTGGTTATCCCCGACACCGCAAAAGAGAGGCCGCAAATTGGTGAGGTAGTCGCCGTAGGCCCGGGCGCCCGCGACGAAGACGGCGACCGTATCCCGATGGACGTATCCGTCGGCGACAAGGTCCTCTACTCGAAGTTCGCTGGCACCGAGGTGAAGTACGACGGGGGCGAGTACCTCGTCCTGTCCGAGCGCGACCTCCTCGCGATCGTCAACTAAGGAGCTGATGAAACATGGCAGCGAAAGATCTTCGCTTCAATGAGGAGGCCCGTAAGGGCCTTCAGGCGGGTGTAGACAAACTCGCCGACACAGTAAAGGTGACCCTCGGCCCGAAGGGCCGCAACGTCGTCCTGGAGAAGAAGTGGGGCGCCCCCACCATCACCAACGACGGGGTGACCATCGCCAAGGAGATCGAACTCGACGATCCGTACGAGAACATGGGCGCCAAGCTCGCCTATGAGGTCGCCAACAAGACCGACAACGTCGCCGGTGACGGCACCACCACCGCCACGGTCCTGGCCCAGGCCATGGTTCGTGAAGGACTCCGCCAGGTGGCTGCCGGGGCCAACCCGATGGAACTCAAGCGTGGAATCGAGAGCGCCGTCGATGCGGCGGTCAAGGCTATCGGTGAGATGGCCCGTGAGATCGAGACCACCGAGGAGATCGCCCATGTCGCCTCGATCTCGGCGAACAACGACCCTTCCATAGGTTCGGTGATCGCTGAGGCGATGGATCGCGTCGGCAAGGACGGCGTGATCACGGTGGAAGAGGGGCAGACCTTCGGTCTCGAACTCGAGTTCACCGAGGGCATGCAGTTCGACAAGGGCTACATCTCCCCCTACTTCATCACCGATCCGGACCGCCAGGAAGCAATCCTCGAGGATCCCTTCATCCTGATCGCCAACCAGAAGATCAGTTCGGTCAACGACCTGGTACCGGTGCTCGAGAAGGTCATGCAATCCGGCAAGGGTGTCCTGGTCATCGCCGAGGATGTCGAAGGCGAGGCCCTCGCCACCCTGGTGGTGAACAAGATCCGTGGCACCTTCCAGTCGATCGCAGTCAAGGCCCCCGGCTTTGGCGAGCGTCGCAAGGCCATGCTGCAGGACATTGCCATCCTCACCGGTGGCACTGTCATCTCCGAGGAAGTCGGTCTCAAACTGGAGAACGTCTCCCTCGAACTTCTCGGTCGGGCCCGCAAGATCGTTGTCGGCAAGGACAACACCACCGTCATCGACGGTGGGGGCTCCGAGGCCGATGTCAAGGCCCGGATCAAGCAGATCGAGCGTGAGATCGAGAACACCGATTCCGACTGGGACCGTGAGAAGCTCCAGGAGCGTCTCGCCAAGCTGTCGGGTGGTGTCGTCGTGATCAAGGCTGGCGCTGCTACCGAAGTCGAGCTCAAGGAGAAGAAGCACCGCATCGAGGATGCAGTCCAGGCCGCACGTGCCGCGGTCGAGGAGGGTGTCGTCCCCGGTGGTGGTGTCGCCCTGCTTCGGGCCCAGGCGGCCGTGGACAAGGTCCGTGGTGGCACCGACGACGAGAAGACCGGTCGCATCATCGTCAAGAAGGCGATGGAGGAGCCGATCCGTCAGATCGCGGTCAACGCCGGCTTCGAGGGTGGCGTGGTCGTCGAGCAGGTCCGTTCCGGTCAGGGTGGCCACGGCTTCAACGCCGCCACCGGCATCTACGAGGACCTGGCAGCAGCCGGTGTCATCGACCCGGCCAAGGTGACCCGTTCGACCCTGCAGAACGCGGCAT
>CAYNSP010000089.1:0-6769 GCA_964400035.1 uncultured Acidimicrobiaceae bacterium
ACCGGCGGTCAGCCGACACGTCCCCGGAAGTTGACCGCACCACATCCGCAGTTGAACGGACTGGACAACGCGGTTTCGGCGGTCAGGTAATCCCAGGTGACCTCCTCGCCACGACGGATGTCACGGATCGCCCTGAAGTAGACCCGATCCGGTTCGGGGCCGTCGCCCTCGATGACCAACTCGAGATTCGGGGCGCAGGAGTGGTTGATGTAGTCGTCCAGATCATCGGTAAAGGCCTGATGGAGATCGGGTCCCACCTGGATCGTGTAGAGATCCCGCTCCCGGGTGTAGACCGGTGGGAGCACGAAGACCGTCTCCCCGGCGCCTATGTCGCGGTCGGCCCGCACCTGACGGGAGATGGAGAGAGGAGCATCGACAGCGAAAGACATCCCGCCCATGGTATGCGGGACGGGTGATTCAGTTGATCCACCCGTTCACAGCTTGGGCAGTCTGAACCCCGACTTTTCGATGACATGGTCCCGAGCCGAGTCGGCCATACGGCGGACCGCGGGCCAGTCGACATGGAGGAGTCTTCCGTTCCGCTTCATCACGTGACCGGCGATGATGACCGTATCGACGTTCCCCGTGTCCATCCCGACCACCACCGCCATTGCAGGGTCATTGAGGGGCGTCACGTTGAGCCGGTCGACGCGAAGCATGACGATGTCCGCCTGTTTACCCGGAGTCAGGGATCCGACCTTATGGTCGAGACCGTTGGCCCGGGCACCTTCGATGGTGGCGTATTCGATGACCTCACGGGCCGAGATCGGATCCTTCCCGGCGTTGACCGCCAGTGCCCGTTGCAAGGCCAGCACCGACCGCATCTGATTGAACATGTCCGCTGGCACGTTGGTTTCCACATCGACGCTCAAGCTGGGTCGCAGGCCACGATCGAGGAACTTCTGGATCGGCGGCATCCCGTGACCCATCATCATCTCTACCGGCGCCGCCAGCGAGACCGTGCCACCGGTGGCCACGATCAGGTCGATCTCCTGATCGTTGAGGGTGGTGCAATGGATGTAGGTGGTGTCCGGTCCCATGATTCCTGCCTCGCCGAACCGTTGCAGCTTCGCCGCCTGGCCGTAGCTTCCTACCCCGACGTGTGTGGTGATCCGGGCGTCAGCCTCCCTGGCCAGCTTCCAGTGGTCCCGGCTGGTCTCGAAGTCGGTGAACTCTGGACCGGGTGCGGCAAGCGAAAGCGTCAGCTTCTGATCCTTGCTGGTGAAGTGCTCGTTGGCGCAGCGAACAAACCAACTCGGTTGACGCTCCTCCCACTTGCCCCACCATGGGAATCCGTATGCAAAGACCGCCCTGAGCCCCGAGTCTCTGAGGGCCTGGATCACTGCGTCGGTGTGAGCTGGGGAACCCTGGATATGGGACCAATCGAGAAGCGTGGTGATACCGGCGTCTATGGCCCCCAAGGCCGAGACGAGGTTCCCGACGTAGGCGTCTTCGGGACGGAAGGCCGGAGCAAGCTTGTGGAGGACGTGGCTGATATAGCTGGTCCGACCTTCCAGTGGGACGTCGGTTCCGATGTTGCGGAGGAGACCCTCCCAGATGTGACGGTGGGTATCGACAAATCCCGGCATCACGATGGTGCCGGAAGCGTCGATCAGTTCTGCCTCGCCGGCTGAGAGATTCCGCCCGACCTGGACGATCCGGTCTCCTTCGACGAGGACGTCACCGACCTCCAGATCCCCGATCGCAGGATCGAGACTCAGGACCATGCCTCCTTTGATGAGCTTCCGGTCGGTCGGAATCACCTGGAAGTCGGTTCCATCCGGGTAGAAGGCGGGCAAGTCCACCGGCTTCGGTGGTCTGCCCTTCATGTAGACACGTCTTCCCTTCCGGTATGCGGTCTTGACCAGTTCCTTCAGATCACCGACCTGGAACAGGATGATGCCGACCAGCACCAGCGCACCGATGATCAACTGCCCGTCACTGTTGGGGAGACCGAGATACGGGATTACCACCAGGATGAGGGCGAGAAGAACCGAGGCGATGGTCCCTCCGACGAACGTGGCACGACCACCCATCAAAGAGGCACCACCGAGGACGGCGGCGGTGATGCTGGCCAGGGCGAAAGTGTCCCCGATCCTGGCGTTGCCGGTGGGACGATCGGCGACGATCATGATGGCTGCCGCACCGCTCAGGACACCGGAGAGAATCAGGGCACGGACCCTGATCCAGGTGGTGCGCATCCCGCTTCGACGAGCAGACCGGTCGTCGAAGCCGGTAGCCCTCACCTTCAGACCCGATCCGGTCCCGTGAAGCCACCAGTCGAGCAAACCGGCGCCGATTAGAAGCACGATGAAGACCACGGGCACAGGCCCTATCTGGACACGGAGCCAATTCACGAGTGTCGTGCTGATCGCCCCCTGGGCGGTGGGACGCATGGTCAGGGCGATACCGCTCAGGATGCTCATCGTGCCCAATGTGGCCACGATCGACGGCATCTTCACTCCACGGATCAGTGCCGCGTTCACCAGTCCGAGTACTGCCCCGGCGCCCAGAATGGTGATAAGACCGAGCACGATCGCCCCGAGGCTGGCGTCGGCGGGCATCATGAATGAGGCGACCACCACGCCAAAGCTGATCATCCCGGCGACTGAAAGATCGAGATAGCCGACGAGGATTGCATGGGTCTGGGCCCAAGCGGCCATGATCAGGGGAAGAGCCAGGAAGAGAATTCGGGTCGTCACCCTGGCGGTGAGGAACCCACCCGGTTGCGCGTTGGCGTAGAGGACGAGTCCGACGATGAGGAGCACCTGGAGGACCACCGGCATCCAGAGTCGGACCTTGACGATCTTCCTCCACCGGTTCTTGTCCCGGGCTTCACGCCAGAACTTGCGCCACAGCCGTCTGGCCTCGTCGATACGGGTGACCTCAGGAGTCGTCACTGATCGCCACCAGTAGACGCCTTGGGCATGGCAACCCCCAGCGGGGACCGACCCGCCTTCGACAGACCCGGTCCACGCACGATGGCCTCGGTGATCCTCAACTCGCTCAATTCGTCGCCAGGGATCTCCTCGATGATCTGGCCCCGCGACATGACCAGGACCCGATCACACATACCTGCCAGCTCGAGCGGGTCGGAAGACTTAATGAGCACGGCGGCGCCCTGGTCGGTCTTCTGACGCAGGGCCCTGTAGATGTCGAACCGGGCTCCGACATCGACGCCCTGGGTCGGTTCGTAAGCCATGACGACGGCGGGAGATCGGAGGAAGGTTCGGGAAAGTGAGACCTTTTGCTGATTGCCGCCAGAAAGGAACTCGACCGGTTGGTCCAGGGAGGGTGTCCGGATCTCGAGTTCGTCGACGAGCCGGGATACCTCTCGCCTCTCGGCGCGGCGACGAAGGAAGCCGAACATGCTGAACCGGCCGAGGGACTGAATGGTTGAGTTGACCCGGACTCCGAGGACGGGGAACAACGCTTCGTGCTTGCGGTCACCGGGGAGCAGCATCATTCCCGATCTCACCGCCTCGGATGTGGAGATCAGGGTCAGTTCTTCGCCGTCACAAACGACCTTGCCCGCTTTCGGTGGGGTCCTCCCCGCCAGACAGTCGAAGAGCTGGGGCTGGCCGTTGCCTTCAGCGCCAGCGATGCCAACGGTCTCCCCCGCCTGGAGGGAGAAGCTGACCGGGCCGAAGGTCTGGGCCTGGAGACCATCGACAAACAGGACTTCGCGCTGTTCGAAGTCGCCGGGGTTGCGTTCGGGAAAGGCAGCTTCGAAGGGCCGCCCGACGATGTGCTCCACCAGTTCGTGTTCGGCCACTGTCGAGGCGTCGAAGGTGCCGACATTGCGACCGTCCCGGAGCACGGTGATTCGGTCGGCGATCTCGAGGATCTCGGGAAGGCGGTGGCTCACGTAGACCACCCCGACTCCACGGGTTCGACACGCTTTGACCGTTCGGTGCAGGGCTTCGACCTCATCCGGACCGAGAGCTGTGGTCGGCTCGTCCAGCAACAGCACTTTGGGGTTGGATACGAGTGCCCTTGCCACCTCGAAAAGCTGACGTTGGGCCAGGGTCAGGAAACCTGCCGGAGCATCGGGGAATATCTCGAGGTCGAGATCCATCTCGGAAAGGATCCGACGCGCCCACCTCTTGCGGCTGCGATATGGCGGTCGCTGGTCCGGTGGTGCGGCCATGTAGAGGTTGTTCTTGACCGGCTCCATGTGCACCAGCGAGGTGTCCTGGTAGGCCATCGCCAGACCCAGTTGCCTTGCCAGTGCCGGTGAATCGGTCTTGAGGGGCTTGCCCCCGATGGTGACGGTTCCCCGGTCGGGTTCGACGAACCCGCTGGCGATCCCGAGGAGGGTCGACTTACCCGAGCCATTCTCTCCGACCAGTGCGTGCACCTCACCGGCGCGACAGTCGAAGCTGACATCGGACAGTGCACGGACCGCCCCGAACTGGCGGGATACTCCCGCCAGTTCGAGGACCACGTCCGACGACCCTCCTACAGGATTGCCCATTCGTTTAGTTGCCCGAGAACATCCGGCGCATGACCGAATCCGGCACCAGTGAGGTGCCAGATGCCTCGGCATTCGCACGGTTCGGGTTGCAGTCAGCAGCCGTCACATCACGCATGACGTGGGGCACGGTCACAGTGGCCGGGATGGTCCCGCCCTTCTGATGAACCATCGCTGCGGTGACTGCGACTCTGGACTGGAAGTTTCCACCTGCTGAGTAGGAGATCTTCCACGTCGGCTCGTTGGCTTCCACCCAGGCGCAGAACAGGTTCTGCTCGTCGGTGCGGAGAGCCATTGTCTGGTTGACCACCGGGATGTTCAAAGCGGCGAACTCAGCGAGACCGATGTGCATGCCATCGGCGTATTCGTAAGCCCAACCCTTGATATCCGGATCCGACGCCAGAAGGCCCTGGAAGACACCGGTGATCGCCGGTGCGTACCAGCTGGTGTCACCAGCAGTGGTGTCACGGTTCGGCGGCGGGTTGACCAGTTGCAGATCGTCGTCGATGTTGTCGATCACACACCGCTGCCAACCAAGCGACAGGGCGTTGTTCGGGGTTCCACCGAGCAATGCGATCTTGCCTTCACCGACACCTTCGTTGAGGACCTCGGCGAAGCTCTCGCCGAGTGCGCACAGGTCCTCGCCGACAACGGTGAGGTAATCGGTACCGGGGACCAGAGCGTTCTCCTGGTCGGGCAGACCGACCCATCCGGCGGAGAAGGAGAGATACGGGATGCCTTCCGCATTCGCCTTCTTGATCACATCGGAGAGAGCCACACCCACGTCCGGGTATCCGACGATGAAGTCGACACCACGGTCGATGAGGAACTCGATGTCATTGACGTGAACCGCGGAATCGGCGTCGAAGTTGGCGGCCCGGAAGATGATCTTTCCGATCTCCGGGTAGGTGAGTGCCTGGAGGATCGCCTCCATGGTGCTCACAGCACGCCACACGTTGACACCGGGACCACCACCGTCGGCGTAACCCATCACCAAGTCACCGCCACTGCCGGTGTCGCACTCTGTCGAGTTGAAGCACTCGAGTGCTTTTGAGATGGTCGCCTCGTTGAGATCCTGATGGGCCCTGGCTACAGACGCCAGGATCAGGTTCCAGCTGGCATCGTCGGACGGTGTTACCGGTCCGAGAGCCCTGGAGATCAACGCCGCGTCGGCCTGGTCGCTCTCCCCGTAATCCGATAGGGGACCGGATGGGGTGATCGGGGGTCCGCCGATCGTGTCCGGCGCCTGAGTCGTGGTCGCCGCGGTACCCGAACCACACGCAGCCACGATCAACGCCAGAACGGCGATGACTCCCACTATTCGCATTCGTTTCATATTCCTCCTCCGTATGGGCTGACGCCCTCTTGTGTCCTTTGCTTGGTGTTCAGGTCGGGTCGTGTCGGGTCGCTCCTTTCTCAACCGTTCCCGCTGATGGTGTGCTGTTTCAGTGTCGGTGCGTCTTTTCGTCGCTCACGGAGCACACGCTCCACGAGCTTGATGATCCGATCGCCCGAAACCAACATCCCCCCGATGATCACCAGGCCGAAGACCACGAACTGCAGCGATGTGGGCAGTCGCATGACCTGCATCATCTGATTCAGGCCGGTGAGGAACGCTGCGGCTGCGAATGTCGCCATCGGACTTGCCAGGCCGCCGGTGAGTGCCGCCCCACCGATGACCACCGCCGCAATCGGTCCCAGAAGATAGGAGTCGCCAACACCCATACCCGGTGTGCGTACCAGTCCGGCCAGGGCCGCCCCGGAGAGTCCGTAGAGGATGGCGGCGGCCAGGTACACGAAGGTCTGGTAGAGGCGGAACCTGACGCCGACCACCTGGGCTGCCACCGGATTGGCACCGGCCACCTGGAACTTCCGGCCAAGAGTGGTGTATCTGAAGACGAGGACGAGAGCGATGGTCAATGCCACCCCGGCCCAGAACACCGGACTCACCCCGAAGATCCGGCTCGTCGTCCACGAGGACCACCCGGCGGGCACGGGACGCTGAACCGGGAACCCACGCGTGTAGCGGAAGGCAAGGGCCACGACCACCGATCCCACCGCGAGGGTCGAGATGAGTGGGTTGAGTCGGAGGCCCCCGATCAGAATGCCGTTGGCCAACCCGATAGCGGCCGAGACCACGACCACCATCACCAGGGCGGTGGCGATGCGATCGTCCGACTGCTGCCCGGCACCCACCATCAGGAGTGCGCCGAAAGTGAATGTTCCAGGTGTGCTCAGGTCGATGCCTCCGGTCATCACCACCAGCATCTGGCCGAGGGCGGTGATGCCGAGAAG
>CAYNSP010000090.1:0-6358 GCA_964400035.1 uncultured Acidimicrobiaceae bacterium
TGTTCCATGCCCTGGCCGCATTCGGGATGACCTTTCTCGCCTGGGAGGCCACCCAGCGTTGGGCCGGGTCGAACTTCCACCGTGGCGGGATGCTGTTGCTCACCTGGCTGGTGGTCATGGGTGGGGGGGCGGTCGTCGAGATCGCCGAGCTGATCGGTTCGATCGCAACCGAGACCAACGTGGGGGACTACCGGAACAACGCCTTCGATCTGGTGGCCAACGGCGCCGGGGGTCTGGCAGGCATATTCTTCGTCGCCCGGTGGAAATGACCGGAGGGGTGATCTTCGATTGCGACGGGGTGCTTGTCGACACCGAAGTCGTCGCCAACACCGTGCTTGCCGGACTGGTGACCGACCTGGGATTCCCCACCACTACCGAAGAGTCGATCCGCCGCTACATGGGGTTGTCGTGGGCGTCGATCGTCGACACCATCCGTTCCGAGATCGGATCCGAACCACCCGGTGACCTCCATGACCGGTATCTCGCCGGGGTCCACGAGGCATGGGTGCGTGATTTGCGACCGATCCCGGGAATCTCCGAGGTACTCGACCGACTAGAGCTTCCGTACTGTGTCGCGTCATCGGGAGAGCACGAACGTATCCGACTCACTCTCGGTCTCACCGGGCTGCTCCCGAGGTTCGAGGGGAAGATCTTCAGCGCCACCGATGTCGCCCGGGGAAAGCCCGCCCCCGACCTCTTCCTCCATGCCGCCCGGTCAATGGGTTTCGACCCGGATATGACCACTGTGGTGGAGGACACGGTGCCCGGGGTACGGGCCGCCCTGGCTGCCGGGATGCGGGCCCTCGCCTACGCCCGGCTCATCGACGCCAGAGACCTAGAAGCCGCGGGTGGTGAGGTGTTCACCGACATGGGAGACCTACCCGGTCTGCTCGATGCGAATCAAGGGTAGAAGCGGTCCGGGTCGGACGGCTACCCTGCCACCCGCTCGGAGCATCGACAGATGAGAAATCGATTCGCACAGTTCTTCGAATTCCCCACATTCCGACGTGTCGCCTGGCACCTGAAGCGCATCTCCGGAAAGCTCGACGGTGGCTTCTTCCGACCACTGCTCGCGGCCCTCCTCATCATCCTTCTGGTGGCCACTGTCCTCGTCTGGATCTTCGAGACCGATCGTTCATTGTCCGAGTTGGGACGATCCCTTTACTGGACTTCGACCACGGTGATCGGTTCGGGGGATTCGTCCATGGCTGGGGGTCCGGTTGGCTGGTTCATCGGATGGATGCTCGGCCTCTTCGGGGTCGCACTGGTGGCGACCATGACCGGTGTTCTGGTTGGGTTCGTAATCGACTTCATACTGAAGGAGGGACAGGGTATGGGTGCGTCCGGATACAAGGACCACATCGTCGTCTGCGGTTGGAATCCGACCGCCCGGGACCTGATAGAGGAGCTCGCCGACGATGAGACCGGAACCAAGATCGTGTTGATTCACCCCGCCGACAAGAACCCGGCCGACGGCCTCGCTTACTTCGTCAATGGGGACACCACGAACGAGGAGGATCTAAGGCGGGCAGGTATCGAGAACGCCCGGGCCGCGATCGTGTGCCCCGCCGACTCCTCGAACGAGGCCGATCTTCACTCGATCCTGACCATTCTGGCGATCGAGTCGATAGCTCCCCAGGTTCGGACCGTGGCCGAGGTGAACAACCCGATCCACATCCCCCATTTCCGTCGGGCCAGCGTCGACGAACTGCTGGTGACATCACGCCTCACCTCGAGGCTTCTCGCTCGTTCTGCCCTCTATCCGGGGTTGACGGAACTGGTGACCGACATCGTCGGTGGTGGTCACGACAAGGACGATCCCCAGCTTTACCGGGTCAAGATGCCTGCCGAGGGCGTGGGCCTGTCCACCAACGAGCTGGGTGCCTACATGCGGTCCGAACACCACGCCACCATCCTGGCGGTGACCCGGCACGGAAAGACGATCGCCAACCCGCCTCACGGTTTCCGGATGGAACCAACCGACGACCTGGTCATCCTGGCCTTCAACCTGGGTGATCTGGAACCAATCGAAGAGGCGTCCCCCGCGGCTGCGACGGACACCTCATCGATCGGATTCACCGGCACCGAGATCGCTCCAGCGACTTAGTCGGTTCTGGGGCATGACTGCCCCTGACTTACGGTCTCAGTCGCCTGAGGTGAGGAAAACCCAGTCACCGTCCTCGGTGATAGCGGTCCGCCATCCTCCGTACAGGTCATAGGTCTCGAAGTACTGCTCGATCTCCTCGGCGGTGTAGAGCACCAGCACTTCATCCTTGAGATTCTGCGGCACGTCGGCCCAGGTGTCGTAGGCGAATGCGGCCGGCCACACATAGTGATCGGGGACATCGCCGGGAGCATTCGGATACTCGATCACAGCGGGGGTCATCCCGAGGAGGAGAAGGAGGGTGTCGAGTTCGCCTTCACCGTTGGCTTCCCACTCCCGGAACTGCTCGACTCCGTAGGCCCCGAAGAAGATGCTGAAGTCGGACGCAGCGTTGCGTTCCACTAGATCGAGGTCGCAGGCGGCTACCGCCTCGACGAGTGACTGCCAGCGCACCTTCACCACGTCAGGGGCCTCGAATCCGGCTGGCCATTCGCTGGGGACGGGAACCCCGGTGGCCGAGCACTCCACTGCTGGTTCAGGTTGGGTCGTGGTCGGTTCGACCGTGGCCGGTGGGGCAAGGGTCGTGTTCGGGTTGGCGGTTCCGTTGCCCCGGTCCCCGAGGATTCCGGGGAGGATCCCGATGGCGAGGGCTACGATCGCGAAACCGGCGGCGAAGACCAGCACATTCGGTCGCTTCCTGACCGGTCGGACCGTTGCGGTCGCCGGGGTCAGATCCTTGGTGGCATCCCTGACTTCGGCTGCCGCCTGTTGCATTCTCTGTTCAAAGTTGTCCATGGTTACTCCTGGTTCCAATCGCCGAGCCGGTCCCTGAGGGTCTGTCTGGCCCGGTGAAGATGTGACTTGACGGCGCCGGTTGAACAGCCCATGACGTTTGCGATCTCATTGGTGCTGAGCTGACCGACATAGTGGAGGACGACCGCCTGCTGCTGTCTTCGGGGTAACTGGCGGACCTCTCCCCAAACCTCGTTCGTTTCGGGGCTGAGGTCATTGGCAATCCCTCTGTGGGGGTCGTGGCCGGCCCGACGCAACGCCCGGTTCTCCGCTCCCAACCTGCGGCGTAGCGATGTCGCCCGGTTGATCATGACCCGTCGCACCCATGCGACCGGCTCTTCGTATTTCGATATTCGGTCCCAGTGACGATGGGCGACGGCAAACGACTCCTGGGCCAAGTCTTCTGCCGCTGAACGATCCGGTGACACGGCGCGCGCCATCGCCACGATGTGGCTGTACTCGCGCCGGTAAAAGACCTCGAAGGTCCCGATCGAATGTTGATCCGGAATCGTTCCGCTCCTTATCTGCGGTGTCATCACAGGGGTAACACGCTCGAGTGCCTTACGCGGTTTACACGGTCGTGGGAGGTCCCCTTCCCCCAAACCTGCGGTTCGGGGGACCAATGGGTGCTGGGCACCGGGTACTGGGTACCGCTCAGCGTGTAACACCTAACGGTATTGGGTACTCAGTACCGAACATTTCCGATTCCTGTCACACCTGAGGGCGACCCTCTACACATGACTGGAAAAGTGCCCTACGATCAAACAGTGATCCGGAGGATGACCGATGGCTGAGGACTACCCACAGATTCTCGATGCGGCCCAGGTGGCCGAAATGCTCGGGATGAATGTGCAGATGGTTCGCCGTTACGCCAGGGAGGGCAGGCTTCCCGCCTACAAGCTCCCCGGCGGCCGGACCTTCAAGTTCTTTAGAGACGAGATCTACGAGTTCGTCCGATCCCACCCTGCGACAGAGCAGGAAGGGGTCAGTGGAACTCAGTCGAACGCATAACCGCCAGAACCATTTTCAGCGGCACATAGAGGTTGCGTCCGTCGGCATCCGCCAGCTCGACGTGGTCGTCGGCTACCACCACGATCTTGCCGATCATCAATTCGCCGCTGGGAAGGACTATCCGAACCGTGGTCCCCTGGTCGGAGTACTCGTTGAGCCTCGCCTGAAGTGTCTCATCGATGACCTTGCCCGGGGACGCGTCCGGACCTGCGGGTATAACCGACCAGACCGTGGCATCGAGTCGGACTTCAGACCTCACCCCGGAGCCTTCGACGACTGCGTAGTCGGCCCCGGCTTCGGTGACCAGGCCGCTGAGGGGGTGCCCTCCAACATCCAGGCTCACCCGTGAACCGCGGTTGGCCATTTCCTTTGCCATCTCGGATAGCCCGAGACGTCGACGATCGTGTAAAGCGGTCAATCTCTCGTCCTCTGCTGCTTCCTCTGTCCATTCACGGCCGGCCCCCTGACGGAGTTCGGCGGCCAGATCCGGGTCATGTTCGAAGGTCATATTTCGCGCTCCCGACATTCGCTCGGCGCCCGAGGATAGGTTTCCAACCTTGACTGAGGCTCCCTCCTTGACCTCGAGGGAAGCGGGCACCTCGCATCCGGCAGGCCGGTCAACCCGACGCCGTCCATCGGTGTCCCACCTGCTGGTGGTCTTCGCCGTCGTCCTCGCATTTGTGCTCAACATTCTCGCCCTGCAGGGCCGGACCGCAAGTGTGATGGTCGCTATCGCGGCTCGACCCATCCCCGCCGGTTCCGTGCTGGCCCCGGACATGGTTCGCATGGTCCCGGTCGACGCCAACTTCGGAGGTCTGGAGTCCCTCCTGGGCGAAACCGATGTCGGGGCCCGATACGGGTGGGTGGTGCAACGGGATATCGACGGCGAAGGCGTGATCGACCGGGGAGCTCTCGCCGAACCGGCCTCCTCGGACGGCTTCCGGGCGATGAGCATTCCGGTTCCCGTCCATCGTGCTGCCGGAGGGACGGTGGTACCGGGCGATCTGGTCGACCTGATTGCAGTGGATGACGATGTCGCCCGGTTTGTTGTCAGCGGTGTCCGGGTGCTGTCGGTATCGGGTGGGGGATCCGGATTCGCTGCCGTTGACCATCACGTCGTGGTTGCGGTCGACGCTTCCCAGTCTCTGGCCATTGCCGAGGCGTTGGCCAAGGGAGCAGTTGATGTCATCCGATCGACCGGTGCGCCGCCGATCGATTCGGCCGACGAGACCGATGGGGAGATGGCCCAAGATGGCACTTGACATTGCCTTCGCCGCTTCTGCCCGTGACTGGCCGGATCGGGTTCATCGGCATGTACTCGATCACGGAGGAGCGCGGGTAGTGGGTCGGCTCATGGGAGCGGGCCAATGCCTCGACACCGGGTTCGATCTCGTCTTCGTCGATGACGTCTGCTCATTTCTGACCCCCCGATTGGTGACGCTCCTGCGTCAAAGGGGCAGGTCGGTGATCGGTGTGTATGACCCGGTGGACAGCGCCGACGCCAAGCGGAGACTTCTGGAGTGCGGCATCAGCGACGTGATCGAATCGAATGCAACGCCTGAGGAGTTTCTCGCCCGCGCCGAGGCGTCGTTCATCGAACCCACCGAGTTCGTTTCAGCACCACCGCGGAAGGCAGGTCGGGCCTTCGGTGTAATCGGCGTCGGTGAGGGAGTCGGCTGCACTGAGGTGGCGGTCGGGGTTGCGGTTGCCGCTTCGGCCGCCGTGGCAACGACTCTCGTCGATCTCGAGCCGGTCTGGCCAGGTGTGCTGCAACGGCTCGACCTGGCGCCACATCCGAACCTGCGGAGTGTCATCGACGTCACCTTGCATGGTGGCGACCTGGAGAGGGTCCTGCAACGGGTCGGTCACCTCAGGGTCGCTGGGGGATCGATCAACACCGGGGCGGGTGCCATCCCGGTCCATGAGAAGACGATGGTCCTCGAAGCGCTGACCGATCGGTGTGATGTCCTCGTCGCCGACCTAGGCACCGAGGAGCGGGTATCCGGTCAGATCCTCCAGGCTTTCGAGGCGGTGATCCTGGTTACCGGCTCGGATCCCGGATCACTCACCCGGATGCTCAGGTCGAAGGACCGAATTCTCGACCTGGTGGGTGATGCCTCGCTTCTGGTTGCGATCAATACGACGCCGCGCCGACCCTATTACCGGAACGAGATCAGGGCCGAGGTGGCCGGGTCGCTGGCAGGGACACCGTTCGTCCTCCTGCCGTATGACCCGAAACTGGTTGAGGCTGCCTGGGATGGGACACCGGTCAATGGCGGCCGGTTCGCAGCCGAGGTCGGGCGGATCGCCGACCTCCTGATCGGGGCGGTGGCCAATGACCGTTGACGTCTACGAGGAGCTGCGGCGTCAGGCCCTGGCCCGGATCGACGGGCGGGGTATCGACCCCTTCAGCCAGCCCACCGAGGTTCGTGACCTCCTCCGGTCGACCGT
>CAYNSP010000091.1:0-6348 GCA_964400035.1 uncultured Acidimicrobiaceae bacterium
GGAGATCCTCCGGATGCGGGCGGCGGCAATGGACGCACTGGGTGACCGGTTCGATATCAAGGGATTCCACGACACTGTGCTCGGATCGGGTCTGGTACCCCTCTCGACACTGGATCGAATGGTGGCCGACTGGGTCAATTCGGTGGCTTGACCCCGGCCCCGGCGGACCCCTCCAGGGCCTGCACCATCCGGTCGAAGACGACGTCCCAGGCCCGGTCGAAGTAGGCGTACCCGGCTTCCCAGTCCTCGCCGTCCTGCCAGCCGACGGCGTCGAGGGTCACCCTTGTGCGGTCCCCGCCAACCGGGTCGAATCGCACGGTCACGGTGGTGGTTTCCACCGCGGAGCGAAGGGACGGGATCGACGGCGGGAAGGTCCAGGTGAAGACCAATTCGTTGGGTGGCGTCAGGGATATCAACCTGCTCCCCTCTCCCCCACGGCGACCGTTCTCATCGACGATGTCGAGGAACCACGAATACTCGCCGCCGGGCACCGCATCCACCCGACTCTGAGAACTGATCCATTTCAGACCTTCGGACGAGGTCCACATGGCCCAAAGCCGGTCGGGAGTGGCGCTTAGGACCACCTCTTTGTGGAGTACGTCACCAACGGCCAAGGTCAGCCCTCGGCGACCTCGGCGACCGCGGCCCTCCGTTCGGCAGCGCGGTTGGCGTCACCCTTGATCTCGATCAATTGGACCCGTTCCTGTGCGGCAATCTCAGCGGCATCGGCGTCGGCTCGGGCCAGCCTCGCCTCCACCCCCTCCTCAACCAGTTTGCGGGCCTCATCGAGGAGGGCTTCGACCATCTCCTCTTCGGGCACGACACGGACCACCTGACCCTTGATGAACAGATGACCCCGCCCACGACCGGCGGCAATCCCGATGTCCGCCTCCCGGGCCTCACCGGGACCATTGACCACACAACCCATTACCGCAACCTGGATGGGCAGGTTCTCGGCCTCGAGGGCACGTTGTGCCCGGGTGGCAACATCGATCACATCGACTTCGGCCCGCCCGCATGACGGACAGGCGATCAGATCGAGACCTTTCCGCTCCCGGAGTCCGAGGAACTCGAGGAGCTGGCGTCCTGCTTTAGCTTCTTCAACCGGATCGGCAGTGAGCGAGAACCGTATGGTGTCCCCGATCCCCTCGTTGAGGAGGGTGGCGATCCCGGCCACGGACTTGATCAACCCGGATGGGGGTGGCCCGGCCTCGGTGACTCCGAGATGCAGCGGGTAATCGACGGTCTCGGAAAGGAGACGGTACGACTCGACCATCATCCGGACGTTGGAGTGCTTGACCGAGATCTTGATGTCGGTGAAGTCGACATCCTCCAGATAGCCGATCTCCATCTTCGCCGATTCGACCAGAGCCTCTGGGACGGGAGCCCCGTACTTCTCGAGGAGGTCTTTGTCCAGAGATCCGGCGTTGACACCGATCCTGATGGGAAGTCCGTGATCCTTGGCCTCACGGGCGACGGTCTTGATCTGGTCTTCCTTGCGGATATTGCCGGGGTTCAGTCGAAGACCCTGCACGCCCGCCTCGATCGCGGCCAGGGCGAGGCGATACTGATAGTGGATGTCGGCGATGATCGGCACCGGGCTACGTGGTGTGATCTCGGCAAGACCCTGGGCGGCTTCCACGTCGTTGCAGGTGATACGGACGATGTCCGCGCCGGCACCGGCGAGGGCGTAGACCTGGGCCAGTGTGCCGTCGACGTCGGCAGTCTTGGTGGTGGTCATCGACTGGACCGAGACCGGTGCGCCACCACCCACAGGGACCTTGCCCACATGGAGTTGACGGGTCGGGCGACGTTCCATGCTCACGGGGTCAGAGTAGATGTTCCCTGGATTCAACAGCGGTCTACCGCCTGATCAGCCGAGTCGGATCGGGTTGACCACGTCGAGTATCAGCGCCACCAGACCGAGGAAGATGAAGAGCGTCAGCACTGTGGCCGCTATCGGCATCAGCCGTTTCATGTTGGCCTGACGTCCGGTCAACTTCTCGTAGAGGGCCACGGCGAAGTGACCACCGTCGAGCGGGAAGAACGGAAGGAGGTTGATCGTGGCAAGAACCACATTGATCGAGGCCATCACTACGAGGAAGAAGGCGACGCTGTCGGCCTGACTCCCGATGGAAACGATTCCGAGAGGGCTGACCGGTCGGTTCTCCAACGGAATGTCGGTGTTGCCCCCGAAAACGCCGAAGAACTGAGCCAGGGACGAGGGGCGGAGCATGTTCCCGAGTGCGCCGAATGTGTCGGAAATGCCGGTGCCGATCATTCGGGCGGCCACACCGATTCCCTGGAGCGGGCCGATGTCCTGGCGGGTCCGGTTGGCCACGACCCCCAGATAACCCACCGCCTCGTCGTCGGGGCGGGGGGCGAGGTCGGCATCGATCACCATTGTCTGCCCGTCGCGCTCGATGGTGATCTGGACCGGACCGGGGCCCTTCTCCGAGAAGATCGACGTCACTGTCTCCCATTCCACGATCGGTTGCCCGTCGATGGCGGTGATCCTGTCACCCTCCTCGAGTCCGGCACGTGCCGCCGGGGAATCCTCGGTCACCGCCGCGATCACCGGTTCGAGGTCACCGGGCACTCCGTTGGAGACCACCAGACCGTAGAAGAGGAAGAAGGCGAGCAGGAAGTTGGCCCCGACCCCGGCGAGGACCACGACGCTCTTCTCCCAGAACTTCTTCTCCCGATAGGTCCGACCCATGTCCTCGGGTGCCACCTCTTCGAGTGGGTTCATGCCGATGATCCGGACATAGCCGCCGAGGGGAATCGCCTTGAGGCCATACTCGGTCTCGCCCTTCCTGGTGGACCAGATCCGGGGGCCGAATCCGAAGAAGAACTCGGTGGCCTTCATCCCGGTGGCTTTGGCCGCGACGAAATGCCCCAACTCGTGGAAGGTGACGAAAAAGATGATCGCCAGGGCAGCGGCTACACCACCGAACATTGCTTTCAGGGTACCGATCGGTGGTGGCTATTCAGCATGCGCCGGCCACCAGCCCGGCGGCAACCGCGCGCGCTTCACGGTCGATTTCGATCACCTGCTCGACGGTGGAGACCGGGCCGTGGGGCACTTCTTCCAGGGTCAGTTCGACGACCCGGCTTATCCCTCTGAACCCGAGGCGGCCCTGGAGGAAAGCCTCGACCGCGATCTCGTCGGCGGCGTTGAGCACCGCCGGAGCCGAACCGCCGGCCCTCCCCGCGGCGAAGGCGAGGTCGATGGCCGGAAAGGTCTCCCGATCGACCTCTTCGAACTCGAGGGTCACCCCCGGGAAATTGAACGGAGGAAGTGGCGGGTCGAGACGCTGCGGTGCGGTCAGGGCGTACTGGATGGGAATCCGCATGTCCGGGTACCCGAGCTGGGCCTTCCAGGAGCCATCTGTGAACTCAACCGCCGAGTGGAGGATCGACTGGGGGTGTACCACGACCTCGATGCTGTCGTAGTCGACGTCAAAAAGGTAGTGGGCTTCGATGATCTCCAAACCCTTGTTGAACAGGGTCGCCGAGTCGATGGTGATCCGCTGTCCCATGTCCCAATTGGGGTGTTTCAACGCCTGTTCCGGGGTCACCGAGTCCAACCGCTCGGATGTCCAACCACGGAAAGGACCCCCTGAGGCGGTCAGCATCAGTCGTCGGATCGAGCCTTCCGGCTCACCCACCAGCGACTGGTAGATCGCCGAGTGTTCACTGTCCACCGGGATCAGCTCTCCCCCGCGGGACAGAACCTCCCGGATGACCGCTCCGGCGGAGACGAGACTCGCCTTGTTGGCCAACGCCAGACGGTTACCGGCCTCCAGCGTGGCCACGCTGGCGTTGAGACCGGCGGCGCCGACGATCCCGTTGACCACGGTTACTCCCGGCGCCGACACCTGTTCGCGTATGGCCTCCCATCCGAACCCGGGATCGCGTCCGGTGCTCGCCGCAAAGTCCTCCCGCTCCTCGTTCGAGCCACCGGTGACCACGATCGCCGCATCGGGGTATCGGGCAGCAAGACCGAGGAGCGCCTGTCCGGGTCGTCTCGCCACGAGAGCAGCTACTTCCAGACCGAGATTGTCGGCGACTTCCAGGGTCTGCGACCCGATGGAGCCGGTCGCCCCGAGGACGACGACCCGGCGGTTCACAGCAGGCCGAATGCCACGAATGCGAAGTAGAGCGCCGGAAGGGCGAAGAGGAATCCGTCGATCCGGTCGAGCATCCCGCCATGACCGGGAAGAACCGAGCCCATGTCCTTGACGTCGATGGACCGCTTAACCATCGACTCGGCCAGGTCACCCAAGGGGGTGAACAGGCCGACGATCCCGGCCAGGACCAGAGCCCTGCCCAGGCCGATCGACTCCCAGGCGGGGAAGGTCACCAGGATCGAGGCCGCCATTGCAGCTACCAGGAGACCACCGAAGAAGCCTTCGATGGTCTTCTTCTCGGAAAGACGTGGCGCCAGCCGGTTGCGCCCGAATGCCCGGCCGACGAAGTAGGCACCCATGTCGTTGAGTGCGACCAGCAGGACCACGAACATGACCCAGGCCACCGGGGACTCCGACGCCGCGAAAGGAATGGCGAAGGAGAGCATGCTCACCCATGCCAACCCCAGGATGGTCACCGAAGTGTCCTCAAGAGGATTACGCCGTGGTGTCAACGACACGAAGAGAAGTGTCACCAGCGAGGCGATCCCGACCCACGCGCCGATGGCCGGGACCCCCCATATGTGGGCGCCGGCCCCGACGAGGATCACCCCGAGCAAACCGAAAAGGGCCAGGGGTTTGTGACCCTTGACCCTGAGGGTGGCATAGAACTCGCCCACTGAAACCATCATCACCAGGATCACGAAGACGGTGAACCACCACCCGCCGAGGAGGAGACTCCCCAGGAACATGGCGAAAATGACCAGCCCGGAAGCGACCCTCCGCGCCAGGTCTGAGGCGGCGGCCTGTTCCAATGCTTCGATGGACTCTTCGGAGACTCCCGCGGCACCGGAGACATCCTCGAACCCGACAAGACCGGATCCGACACCGGCGACCGGGACCGAAACGGCCTGCTGCTCCCACTGCTCTCCGGCAGCCCTGCTGATCTCTTCGGCGAGACCCTGATACTCGAGAGTCGTGGCGCTCAGATACTCCTCGGAGGTGAAGTCTTCGAGGCTGCCTCCACGGGACATGGCATCCCAATCGACGTCATCGTCCTCTTCCCCCGCAGTGCTGGCCTCGGCCTCCGGGCCGTCGACAGCCTCCTCGGACTCGTCGGTAGCCACGCTGGCCAGTTCATCCAGGGGAAGGGCGAATTCTTCGGGCATTTCGGAGGAGTCATCATCACCGACACCCGGCAACGGAACTACCTCGGCTCCATCATCGTCCGACGCCTCCCAGGGGCGATTGAATTTGCCGGTGTCGCTCATCAGACTTCCAGGAGCTCCTCTTCCTTGTTGGAGAGTAGGGCGTCGATCCGCTCCACATAGCGATCAGTGAGTTTCTGGAGTTCATCCTCGCCCCGACGGATGTCGTCATCGGAGATCTCACCGTGGAGGGCTTCCATGTCGGTCTTGGTGTGCCGGCGGATGTTGCGCACCGCGACCCGGCCTTCCTCGGCCATGTTCCTGACCACCTTGATCAGATCGCGACGTCGCTCTTCGGTGAGTGGTGGAAAAGCGATCCGGATCACGTTCCCATCGTTGGTCGGATTCAAACCCAGGTCCGACTGCTGAAGGGCCTTCTCCACATTGCCCAACGAGGACTTGTCGAAAGGTTGAACCACGAGCAGACGCGGTTCGGGAACCGAGATCGATGCGAGCTGCTGCAGCGGGGTCGGACTCCCGTAGTACTCGACATGGATCCTATGGAGCAACTGGGGATTGGCCCGTCCGGTACGGACCGTGGAGAACTCGTTGGCCACGTGTTCGACGGCCATCTCCATCTTGTGGCCGGCATCCTCCAGGAGCTCGGTGATCATCGGTCCTCCTCGTCAGTGAACCACTGTCCCGATCCGGTCGCCTTTGACCGCCCTGACGATATTGCCGGGCACGGTCATGTCGAAGACATGGATCGGCACGTTGTGTTCCTTGCACATGGTAACGGCGGTGGTGTCCATCACCCGTAGTTCCCCGGCGATGAAGTCCATGTAGGACAGCTCATCGAGGCGGTGGGCGTTGGAGTTGGTCGCCGGGTCCGAGTCGTAGATCCCATCGACCTTGGACGCCTTGAGCAGCACGTCAGCGTCGATCTCGATCGCACGGAGAGCGGCTGTGGTATCGGTGGTGAAGAACGGATTCCCGGTCCCTGCGGGAGGGGGTGGCCGTCGTCGTCTCCGGCGTCGTCGTGACGATCCTCTTCCAGCAGCTCTTCGCCT
>CAYNSP010000092.1:0-6193 GCA_964400035.1 uncultured Acidimicrobiaceae bacterium
CTCGCCCCGGGTGACGTTCACGAAGATCGCCGTGGGCTTCATCAGGTGGAAGGCGCGCTCCCCGAAGATCGACCGCGTCGCCGGCGTCAGCGGCAGTCCCGATGCGACCACGTCTGCCGCCGCCAGGAGGTCGTCGAACCGCTCCGACCTGAACCTCTCCAGATAGAGGCGGTAGGCGAGTCTGGCGTTGGCAACTGCGGTGCGACCCCTCAGGGCCAGGGCACGGTCGGTCCCGATCTCTGCCAGCCTGCGATCCACCTCGGTGTCTAAGCGGGAAACGAAGAATGAGGCGACCGAGAAGACCCGGGAGACATCACCGCCGACCTCGATGAGGTCCTCGAGACCCGACAGATAGGCATCGATCACCCGGTCGTACCGGTCCAAAGAGAAGATCAATGTGATGTTCACCGAGATCCCTTCGGCGGTGAGCCTGCGGATTGCCGGTATCCCCTCGGGTGTCGCCGGGACCTTGACCAGAAGGTTGGGTCGGTCGATCTGCTTGACCCAATCCCGTGCTTCCTCCACGGTGGCTTCGGTTTCGGCTGCCAGGGTGGGAGACACCTCGACTGAGACGAACCCGTCCGTGCCGTCCGTACTGGCGTAGACCGGTGCCAGGACATCGCATGCCCTGGCGATGTCCTCGGCCATCATCGCCTTGACGATCTCCTCGGTGGGCATCCCCGCCCGCAAAAGGTCGTCAAGCTGGGACCGGTAATCGTCGGAGCGGGTGATGGCGTTGGTGAAGATGGTCGGGTTGGAGGTGACGCCGGTGACGGCGTACTCCTCGACCAGCTTCCTGAGCTCGCCGGTATCGAGCATGCGACGGGAAATCTGATCGGACCAGACGCTCACCCCGGCTCCGGCCAAACCGACAAGAGGAGATCTCATCTTCGTAGGGTAGGTGATATCTCCGTCCAGATGACCACCCCCTTCCGGGCAGTTCAGCCGCACCTGAGGTTTGTGGCTCCTCGAAGCAACTACCCTTTCTGGCCGACCAATGCCACGGAGAATTCTCATTGCCAAGCCGGGGCTCGACGGGCATGACCGGGGAGCGAAGGTGATCGCCAGAGCACTTCGCGACGCCGGGTTCGAGGTGATCTACTCGGGTCTACATCAGACCCCCGCCCAGATCGCCGAGACCGCCGTCCAGGAGGACGTCGACGCCATCGGGCTGTCCTCACTGTCCGGGGCGCACAAGACGCTGTTCCCCCAGGTGGTCGAGGAGCTGGCGAAACGGGACTCCGCAGATATCGTCGTCTTCGGGGGAGGGGTCATCCCCGACGCCGACATCGCCGAACTCAACCAGGCGGGTATAAAGGCGATCTTCACCCCCGGCACTCCGCTGGACGAGATCACCGTCTGGGTCGACGCCAACATTCCACAGAACAGGAGCAGCAGTTGAAGATCCACGAGCATCAGGCGAAACAGCTGATGGCTGCCCGGGGAATCCCGGTGCCATTGGGTCGGGTCGCCCGGAGTGTCGACGAGGCCGTGGCCGCGGTACGACCCCTCATAGAGCAGTCGGGGAGCCCGGTCGTTGTCCTCAAGTCACAGATCCACGCCGGTGGACGTGGCAAGGGCACCTTCAAGGAACACCCCGAAGTTCGTGGTGTGAATGTCATCACCGCCGGGATCGAGGGGGGTCCTGCCGCCGCAGAAGCCGCAGTTCGGGAGCTTGCCCAGAAGATGCTGGGGAGCACCCTGGTCACCATCCAGACCGGTGATGAGGGCAAGGTGGTGAATCGGCTCTACCTCGAACAGGGTGTCGACATCGCCAGGGAGCTGTACCTGGCAATCCTCCTAGACCGTGGCTCTTCCCGGAACGTGGTCATGGCATCCACTGAAGGGGGCATGGAGATCGAAAAGGTCGCCGAAGAGACCCCGGAGAAGATCCTCAGAGAGGTGATCGACCCAGCTATCGGACTGGCTCACTTCCAGGCCAACCAGCTGGCATTCGGTCTCGGTCTCGACGGTGACGCCGCCAGGAACTTCATCAAGTTCGCCATCGCCCTGGCCGAGGCCGCCACCGCCCTCGACACCGATCTGATCGAGATCAATCCGCTGGTTGTGACCGGGGATGGCCGGGTGATGGCATTGGACGGGAAGATGGCCTTCGACGACAACGCCCTCTACCGGCATCCGGACATCGCCGAGATGCGGGACGAGTCGGAGGAGGATCCGGCCGAGGTGATCGCCAAGAACGCCGGACTCAACTACATCAAGCTCGACGGGACCATCGGTTGTCTGGTCAACGGGGCCGGCCTGGCGATGGCCACCATGGACACGATCAAGCACGTCGGTGGAGAACCTGCCAACTTCCTCGATGTCGGTGGCGGTGCCACCGCAGATCAGGTGACCACCGCATTCCAGATCATCACCCGTGACCCGAATGTGAAGGGCATCTTCGTCAACATCTTTGGCGGGATCATGCGGTGCGACATCATCGCCAGCGGGATCGTCGAGGCAGTCAACCGTGTCGGACTCGAGGTTCCCCTCGTGGTGAGACTCGAAGGCACCAACGTCGAACAGGGGAAGAAGATCATCGAAGAATCGGGTCTGGAAGTGGTCAATGCCAGCAGTCTCCGCGAGGGAGCCGTCAAGATCCTGGAGTTGACCCGATGAGCGTTCTCGTTAACCGCGACACCAGAGTCCTGGTCCAGGGTTTGGGCCAGACCGGCCAGTTCCACACCGACAAAGCGATTGCATACGGCACCCGGATGGTTGGGGCGGTTCATCCATCCCGTGCCGGGGAGAGTGCGGTCTTCGAAGGGGAAACCGACCACTCCGGGGTTCCAGGCCGTCCGGACACCTACCGGGTCGAAATCCCGATCTTCGGCACCGTCCGTGATGCGGTCGAAGCGACCGGTGCCAACGCTTCGGTGGTCTACGTTCCGCCACCGTTCGCCGCCGACGCCATCATGGAATCGGTCGCGGCCGGTCTGGAACTGGTGGTGGCGATCACCGAGGGGATTCCGGTGGCCGACATGATCCGCGCCAAGCGGTATCTCCAGGGTTCGGGTACCCGTCTGATCGGACCCAACTGTCCGGGTGTGATAACCCCGGGGGAGTGCAAGATCGGAATCATGCCCGGCTACATCCACAAGAGGGGCAGGATCGGAGTCGTCTCCCGTTCGGGGACCCTGACATACGAGGCGGTCTACCAGTTGACCCTTCTCGGGTTGGGCCAGACCGCAGCGGTGGGTATCGGTGGCGACCCGGTGAATGGCACGTCGTTCGTCGATGTTCTGGAGATGTTCGAGGCCGATCCTGAAACCGAAGGGGTCATCATGATCGGTGAGATCGGTGGCTCAGCCGAGGAGGAGGCGGCAGAGTTCGTCAAGACCATGTCCAAGCCGGTCGCAGGATTCATCGCCGGGACGACCGCCCCGCAGGGAAAGAGGATGGGTCATGCCGGGGCCATCGTCTCCGGTGGGAAAGGCACCGCTGAGGCCAAGATCGAGGCGCTGAGGGAGGCGGGAGTCGTGGTTGCCGAGACCCCCTCCGACATGGGAGACGCCATGGCCCGGGCTCTCGGGTAGACCTGACCCGCCGGGGGCGGGTTGGCCCGCCTACACTGCCCGTATGGAGTGGATCATTCTCGGCATCGTTGCCGTACTCGTCATATTCGTCGTTTCCGTCTACAACCGACTGGTCGGTCTGCGGAACCGGGTGGACAACGCTTGGGCGCAGGTCGAGGTTCAGCTGAAACGGCGGTATGACCTGATCCCGAACCTGGTGGAGACCGTCAAGGGCTATGCATCCCACGAGCGGCAGACGTTGGAGAACGTGATCGCCGCCCGTGCTGGTGCGGTACAGGCTCAAGGGCCGGCCGATCAGGCACAGGCCGAGAATTTCCTGACCCAGGCCCTCCGTCAGTTGTTCGCCGTTGCCGAGGCTTACCCGGAACTGAAGGCTTCGGAGAACTTCGCCAGTCTTCAAGAAGATCTTCAGGACACTGAGAACAAGATCGCCGTGTCCCGGCAGATCTACAACGATACGGTGCTCACCTACAACAACGCGGCGCAGACGGTCCCCTCCAACATCGTCGCTGCCATGTTCAATTTCGCACCGCGTGAGTTCTTCGAAGCGGGTGAGAGCGCCCAGGAAGCACCCCGGGTCGAGTTCTGAGGTGAAACACCGTCTCCCGATGACCGGGCTTGTCCTGGTCATCCTGTTCCTGTTGGGTGCCGTCCCGGCGTTGGGCCAGTCCCGCTCGTATCACATCAGCGATGCCGACGTCGAGATCGAAGTCCTTGGCAATGGGGCACTCCGGGTCACCGAGAATCTCCAGTTCGACTTCCGCGGCCGCTACGCCGGGGCGTACAGGGACATCCGGATCAGACCGGGAGAGCAGGTCGAGGTCCTCTCGGTCCGTGACGAGAACCGTGAGTATCAGTTTGGGGCCTGCACGTCGTTGGGTTGCACCTCACCATCAGGAACATTCGGAGTCACCACCGTTGCCGGGGCTGTCAGAGTGGTCTGGCATCACAGCAGTGACAGTGAACGACGCACTTTCACCATCACCTATGTCATGACCGGTGTCAGCGTTGCCCACGACGACGTGGTCGATGTCAATTTCCAGGTCTGGGGAGACCAATGGGCAGTGAACGCCGACCAGCTCACCGCACGTGTGTTGATCCCGCCGGGGGCCCAGCCTGAACAGGTGCGGGTGTGGGGACATCCATCCACCGTCGAGGGTGAGACAACGCTCGGACCCGACCGCGTTTCCCCGTCGTTGATCGCCCGGGGGATCCCGCCGTATCGGTGGGTGGAGATCCGGGTGACCTTCCCAACCGCCCTTCTCGAATCAACCGATGGGGCAAGGGTCAGCCCCGGGATCGGACTGCCCGGCATCGTCGAGGAAGAGCAGCGACTCTTTGAAGAAGAGGAGGAGGCGGCGAGGGCTGCCCTCATCGGTCTGTTGATCGCCACCGGTATCGCATTGGGTGTGTCCGCCCTCGTGGGAGGCTGGATCTACTTCCGATACGGTCGGGAGCCAAGGGTGGCTTACGACCGGGAGTACGAGCAGGAACCACCCAGCGACCTGACTCCAGCCGAGGTGGGTGCCCTGCTCAGTCAGGGGTATGTCAATGAGAACGAGTTCACCGCCACCCTGTTCGACCTGATCCGCCGCGGCGCCATCAAGGCCACACCATCCCAGGTGGAACGTTCCACATGGGGTGGTCTACGCAAGGAACCGATCACCGACCTGGTGCTATCGCTGGGTGACGGTGGTGTGAACCTGAACGACTACGAGCGTTCTGTATTGACGGTGGTCACCAGGGTGCTCGACGGCGGAGCCCGGCCTCTCCACGAGTTCCGTTCCGGAATCCGTGAAGACGCATCGGCAAACGCCACCACCTATCAGAGTTTCCGCTCGAAGGTGGTAACCATGATCAAGCAGAAGAATCTTCTCGATGTGAGGGGCAAGATCGCGGCGGGTATGGCGATCGCATCTGCCGCCATCCTCGTGGTCATCGCCTTCCTGGTAGTTCCCCGTCTGTTGGGTGGGCGACCCGGAGGCACCACGCTGGTGGTGATGACCATCGTCGGAATGGTGGTCGGGGCGATCCTTCTCACCATCTTCCTGTCCTTCCGCAAGGTCAGGGTGCGACGAACACCGGAAGGAGCGATGGAGGCGGCACGTTGGAGTGCCTTCCGACGCTACCTCAGCGACTTCTCTCGACTTCACGAGGCGCCGGCGATCTCACTGGATCTCTGGGATCGTTATCTGGTCTATGCGATCGGATTTGGTGTCGCCGAGGAGGTCCTGGAAATGGCACGTATCTCGGCTCCGCCTGAGTTGCAGGAACAATCGTCGATCTACTGGTTCGGAAACTACGGGTACACCGGTGGCAGCACCGAGAACGCGTTCACCGGTCTCACCTCGGCCCTCCACGGAGCATTCACTCCGCCCCCGTCCAGCTCGGGCAGTGGTGGGGGAGGCTCATTTGGTGGCGGAGGCGGCGGAGGCGGCGGCGGGGGTGGCGGCGGCGCCTGGTAGACGTCGCCCACTTCTGTACAAATTCCGGAACGCATCTAACTTGCCCTGAATGCGTCGCATCCTGGTCATTGCATTGGTGCTCGGCTTCGCCGTGCCGGTCCATGCCACCGATGCGGACACCGGCACACCCACCGACCAGGACCTGCCCACGTACACAGGTCCCGAGTTCCAGGCCCTCTACCGGTATGC
>CAYNSP010000093.1:0-6182 GCA_964400035.1 uncultured Acidimicrobiaceae bacterium
AGCGTCATGGGTGAACCCCTAAATGGCGATAAGTCTTGCCGCGGCCACAATTGCTGCGGTCTCGACACGGAGCACATTCGGGCCCAAATCCCACCGTTCCAGCCCTTCCGGGACCTCGCCATCGCCCCATCCCCCTTCAGGTCCGATCACGACGGTTCGGGCCTGCGGTGTAGCGGTCGACCCGCCCTGATCGCATACCACCACCGGCGGTTCCAGGTCCAACCAGTCGACCAGGTCGGTGGATACCTCCATGAGCCAGGCTCCCCGGGATTGTTCGACCGCAGTCAACACCCAAGAGAACACCTTTGGAGGCGGAGATGGTCGATTCTTCCCGTGGCGGGTCCTCAACCACTGGAGGTGGGAAACTCCCATCTCGGCGAGCTTTTCCACCAGGAATCGTTCCCGGTCCTTGTTCGATGGCGGTGCTACCGCCACGGTGATGAGACGAGGCCGCTCAACGGTTGATTCTTCACCTCTCACCACCGTCATATGCCCCAATTCACCGCTACCGACCGTTCCCAACCCGTCGGTGTAGGTGACCGGGTCGCCGCGGTGCTTTCTAAGGACCTTGGTGACGTGCCGCCACTGCACCACAGACAGGTCGAGTTCGTCGGCTTTCCAGGGAGCGCCGATCACCAGATGCGGGACGTGCCTCATGGCGTCGGTGCGGGTCGATCGGCAGAACGGAGATCGGCCCAGCGACGCATCAGATCCTCTTCCTCGGGTGTCAGGTCGGTCGGGATCTCGACGCCGGCGATCACCAGCATGTCCCCGCGAGCCCGTCTTCCCAGGACCGTCATCCCCGCCCCGGGGATGCGGAAGAACTCTCCGGGCTGAGTACCCGCCGGGATGGTGATCTCGGTGACACCTCCGTCGATGGTGGGGACCTCGACGACCGTGCCCAGAGCGGCCTCCGAGATGTCGAGCTTGAGGGTGTACCAGAGGTCGTTGTCGTGGCGTTCGAATAGCTCGTGGGATTGGACAGACAGTTCGATGTACAGGTCACCGGCCATTCCCGATGCGCCGGCCGACTCGCCACGACCGGTGAGACGGAGCCGGGTCCCCGAGCTGATCCCGGGGGGGACCTCCACATTCACTTCGACCTGCTCGGCCATTGCCCCCGAACCCGAGCACGCGGTGCATGGGGTGGCGACCCAGGACCCCGAGCCCTGGCATCGTGCGCAGGTGCTTGCGGTGAGCATCGTCCCGAAGATGGAGCGCTGGGTGACCCTCACCTGGCCGGACCCGCCGCAGTCGGGACAGGTGACCCGGTCGGTTCCCGGTTCTGCCCCCGAACCCGAACAAGCGGTGCAAAGGACCCGACTGTCGAACGAGATCGGGATCTCGGCCCCGGATGCGGCCTGCTCGAGGGTGATCTCGGCGTGAACCAAGACGTCGCGCCCACGCGTCGGGCGGGATGGACGACTCCCGAAGAGTCCTCCGTCACCGAAGACAGAGCGGAGGATGTCGTCGATGCCACCGAAACCGCTGAGCAGGTCGGTGAAGTCGAATGTGTCCCCCCGGTCGTAACGCCGCCGTTTGTCGGGGTCGGAGAGCACCTCGTACGCCTCGGCAGCCTCACGGAAACGCGCCTCGGCTGTCGGGTCGCCCGGGTTGGCATCCGGATGGGTCTCCCGGGCGAGACGACGGAACGCCTTCTTGATCTCTTCCGTGGAGGCCCCGCGGTCGACGCCGAGAACCCGGTAGTAGTCAGTTGCCATCCTCAGTCGCGGGCGGTGCCGATTTGCTCTTCGAGTTCCCGTGAGACTTCCTCGACGGCGGAGATCGCCTTCCGGTAGTCCATTCGCATGGGTCCGATGACACCGACGGAGCCGGCCTCACCTGATGCTTCGTAGCTACGGGCGACAACGGCCATGTCAACCTCGGTGTCGTCAACCCCGCTCCCGATCCTGATCGAGGTCTCCGATGCCCCGGCCAGTAGCTTCATCACTTCGGCCTCCCGTTGCAGGATCTCGAGGATCGGACGGAAGCTGGCCGGGTCATCCCACGCCGTCGCCATGCGTTGGGCACCACCGATGAACATCTCAGAACCGGCGGTGGCGGCGAGATGGAGACAGTCGGTGATGGTGAGGATCGTCTCACGGACCGGATCCTCGAGGCTGTCGAAGACTTCGGCGGGCACCGACGGTGTCGTCCCCATCTCGGCGCCGAGGACCGATTCGGTTACCAGACGCTGCCCCTGCTCGATCTCCTGGGCGGTAACCGGCACACGGACACGGCCACGTTGCTGGACGACTCTCCCCCCGTCGGTGATCACCACCAGGAGGATCTGATCGGTGGTCACCTGGACTGCGTGCAGTGCCCGAATCTTTTCGTGCATGACACCCGGCGCCACAACCACCGAGGGCAGGTCAGTGATCTCGGCGAGTAGATCTGAGGTGGCCTTGAGAAGCTTGGAAAGCTCGAGATGGACCTGTCCAAAGACACTGGTGACCTTCTCCTGGGCGGCGTGGCGGAGCCTGCCGGGATTGAGATGGTCGACGTAGTAACGGTATCCGACCACGGTGGGAACCCGACCAGCCGAGGTGTGGGGCTGCACCACGTAGCCTTCGAGTTCGAGCGCGGCGAGGTCGTTCCGGATGGTTGCCGGCGACACTTTGAGTCTTGTCTTCTCGGCGATCGTCTTCGAACTGACCGGTTCGCCGGTCCGGATGTGCTCCTCGACCAGGGCTCGCAGCACTTCGGATCGTCGATCTTCAAGCATGGTCAGCATCAGGTTATCCCGTTGATTGCGCTGTTCCTACCAGGGGCCAGGGCGGTGGGATGGCCGGAAGCAGCAGGATCTTCAAGACCCAGGACCACCCTGTGGACGGCATCGGTCATGAGCGGTCGGAGTACTACGAGGCGGTAACCGGTGTCTTCCACGACCCCTGCTGCGACCAGACGCTGACCCTCCGGGTCACCGAGGAAGGCACTGGTTCCCGGGCCATGGGCCACTCCAACAGTGCGGCGGAGACCAACGAAGAGTCGGTCGATCTCACGCTCCCAGCCCGCGATCGGATCCTCACCCGCCAAGGGGCGAACACCCTGTTCCACCGTGGAGAGATAGGCCTCGACCCTGCGCAGGTTGCGGAACCGCGTCCCGGAGCGATGTCCGTGGGCCCCGTTCCCGTACGCCAGATACTCGCCCTGAGCCCAGACGGTGAGGTTGTAACGGCATTCTGCTCCCGGTCGGGACCAGTTGGATACCTCGTACTGGTCGAAACCGGCTTCTCCGAGCATCCCCTGCGCCATCTCGTAGCGGTCAGCCTGTGTGTCAGGGTCCGGTGCGGGTGCGCCACCCTGTACCGCGCGACCCAGGGGTGTTCCCCTTTCCACGGTGAGGGCGTAACAGGAGATGTGATCGGTCCGGAGGTCGATCGCACCCCGCAGGGTCTTCTCCCAGGAGGAACCGGTCTCGCCGGGTGTCCCGTAGATCAGGTCGAGCGAGATGTTGTCGAAACCGCCGGCCCGGGCGGCTTCGACCGCACCCCGGACTTCCTCGACACGGTGGCGTCTTCCCAACGATACGAGCACCCCACCGTCGAGACTCTGCACGCCAAACGACACCCGGTTGAACCCGATAGATCGCAAGAGGCGGGCGGTTTCGACGGTGAAGTCCTCCGGATTGGCCTCCAATGAAATTTCGGCTTCGTCGTCGATACCGTGCTTCTCGACGAGGGCGTCGAGGATCCGCCCGAGGAGGGCTGGTGGGACGTGGCTCGGGGTCCCGCCACCGAAATACACCGACTCCAGAGGCTTCCAGGTCGGAGACATCACGACCTCGGCGACCACCGCATCGCCATACCGGTCGATCAGGTCGTCGCGGCCGGCGACAACCGCAAAGTCGCAGTAGGGACAGACCCGGGCGCAGAAGGGAATGTGGACGTATGCGGACGGGGAGGTGGCGTACCGGTCGGCCACGACCGGGCCCATCAGTCGTCGTCCACTTTGAGGGCGGCGACGAATGCTTCTTGAGGCACCTCGACCGACCCCACCATCTTCATCCGCTTCTTGCCTTCCTTCTGACGCTCGAGCAGCTTCTTCTTCCGGGTGATGTCGCCGCCGTAGCACTTGGCGGTCACGTCCTTACGTTGCGCCTTCACCGTCTCCCGACTGATGATTCGACCACCGATGGCCGCCTGGATCGGGACATCGAAGAGCTGGCGCGGGATCAGACCCTTCAACCGGGTGGTCATCTTCTTTCCGTACTCGTAAGCATGGTCGGTGTGGACGATCGCCGAGAACGCGTCGACCGGTACCCCGTTGAGGAGGATGTCAACTTTCACCAGGTTCGAGGGGCGGTAGCCGACGGGCTCATAGTCCAAGGAGGCGTAGCCCTTCGTCTTCGACTTGAGGAGGTCGAAGAAGTCGAAGACGATCTCGGCAAGGGGAATTTCGAAGTCGAGTTCCACCCGCTCGGGACCGAGGTAGTTCATGTTCCCAACTACACCTCGACGACCGGTGGCCAGTTCCATGATGGGGCCGACGAACTCGGTAGGGGTGAGGATCATCGCCTTCACATAGGGTTCGGCGACCGAGACCCGATCGGTCGGGTCGGGAAGGTCCTGTGGGGATTTGATCGTGATCACCTCACCATCGGGGACCGTCACCTGATAGGCGACCGATGGAGCCGTGGCGACCAGGTCGAGGTCGTATTCGCGTTCCAGACGCTCTCTGACTATCTCCATGTGGAGCAACCCGAGGAATCCGACCCTGAAGCCGAATCCGAGTGCCCGGGAACTCTCCGGCTCCCAGGTCAGAGAAGCATCGTTGAGGCGCAGCTTCTCCAGGGCCTCCCTCAGTTTCTCGAAGTCGTCACCGTCGGTGGGGAAGATCCCCGAGAAGACCATTGGTTTCGGTTCGGTATATCCGGGGAGCGGTTGGGTTGCCTGGTTACGGGCGTGAGTGATGGTGTCCCCCACCTTGATCCTGTCGATCTCCTTGACCCCGGTGATCAGATAGCCGACCTCGCCGGGCCCGATAGATCCCACCGGCACCGCCTTCGGGGTGAGGAACCCGATCTCGTTGGCGTCGTGGGTCTCGCCGGTGGCCATGAACCGGATCGGGTCGCCCGAGCCGAGTCGCCCATCGACCACCCGGATGTAGCAGACCACACCACGGAAGGCGTCGAAGTAGGAGTCGAACACGAGTGCCCGCAACGAAGCATCGGGGTCGCCTGCAGGTGGCGGGACCTGTCGGACCAATTCCTCGAGCAACTCGTCCACACCCTGTCCGGTCTTTGCCGAGATCCGGAGAATGTCAACCGGCGAGCCACCGAGAATGTTGACCAGTTCCGCCGCCACCCGGTCGGGGTCGGCCGCCACCAGGTCGATCTTGTTCAACGCCGGGATCACCTCGAGTCCGGCCTCGATAGCCAGATATGCGTTGGCCAGGGTCTGCGCCTGAACACCCTGGGCCGCGTCGGCGAGGAGAAGTGCCCCCTCACATGCGGCGAGAGATCGACTCACCTCATAGGAGAAGTCGACGTGGCCCGGCGTATCGATCAGGTTGAGGACGTAGTCCCGACCATCGGCCGCCCGGTAGTTGAGACGGACGGTCTGGGCTTTGATGGTGATCCCCCGCTCCCGCTCCAGGTCCATGGTGTCGAGGACCTGCTCACGCATCTCCCGTTCGGTGATCGCCCCGGTTCGTTCCAGGAGACGGTCGGCCAGGGTCGACTTCCCGTGGTCGATGTGGGCGATGATTGAGAAGTTGCGTATGTATTGCTGATCCATGTGAAATCGCGCGGACAGACCGTTCGGATTACGGGTCGGGGGTGTACGGAGTACGCCTGCGGGCATTGTAGATAGCCGCCGGTGATTGCTAGCCTCGTGCCGTCACATGGCGAATATCAAGTCCCAAGAGAAGCGCAACCGGCAGAACCAGGTCCGGCGCATGAGCAACAAGTCGATCACCAGCGATCTGAAGACCGCGATCAAGAAGGTGGAGACGGCAGCCGCCGCCGGGGAGCCCACCGATGAGCTGTTCCGCACGGCTCAGAAGAAGATCGACATGGCCGCCTCGAAGGGCGTGCTGCATCCCCGGACCGCGGCCCGCAAGAAGTCGCGTCTGGCCAAGTCGATCGGTTGATCCCACCCGACCCACCCACCCCTTGTTAGGCGCGGTTAGGGGTTACCACGACAGAAGGGGACCGTGAAGTGTTTCAATTTTCCCCCGTT
>CAYNSP010000094.1:0-6159 GCA_964400035.1 uncultured Acidimicrobiaceae bacterium
CTCGACCTGGCCCTCTTCATGGATCTGGCGGCGCGGGCGGGACGGTCGGGAATCCAGGAGTGGCTGTCGTTCTACTTCAAGAGTCCCCAGACGGCACCCGGCCTGTCACCGGACAACGATCTGTTCGTCCAGCAGTCCAAGCTCTACAACAACCTTCGTGACATGGCAGGCGAAGAGCTGATCACCCATCTGGGCACCGAGTACTACAGGTGAGCCGGGTATGGATGACCTGATCGTCGGTGATCTGGTCATCCCCGGCACCGAACTCGAGGAACGTTTCGACACACCGGGCGGTCCCGGTGGCCAGCATGCCAATCGCACCGCTTCGGCGGTGACCCTGCGATTGGATCTGGCCACATCGTCAATCCCCGATCGTGAGCGCAATCGGCTGATCAAGAGGTATGGGGACGCCATCGAGGTGAAGGCGAACGAATCCCGCTCCCAGCATCTCAATCGCAAGGTCGCCCGCGAGCGGTTGGCAGAGCGGATCACCATCGGTCTTCGAAGTCAGAAAAAGAGGAAGCCGACCAAACCCACGGGCGCCTCACGGGAGGAACGCCTCGCCGCGAAGAAGGTGCGGGCCGAGGTGAAACGCCAGCGCCGTCGCCCCGACCCTGAGGATCAGACTTGAAGCCGGGCGCCCTACCCTGAACCCATGCCCATGAACCCGGAACGTTGGTCTTTCATCAACCGCTATGCCGCAGAGCTTTTCGCCGACCCCGACGAACAGCTCGGCACCCTGATGAGCAGAGCGGTGGAAGCGGGGCTCCCTCGAATTGCGGTCAGCCCCGACGTCGGGTGGTTGCTCAAGATCCTGACGTCGCTGACCCGGGGTCGGCTCGCCCTCGAGTTGGGGACCCTAGGCGGATATTCAGGAATCTGGATCGCCCGTGGTCTCGCCCCGGACGGTCGTCTCATCACCATCGAAGCTGCTGATAGCCATGCGGATTTCGCCGAGGCCGAATTCGAAACCGCCGGACTCGCCGATCGTGTCGAAGTCGTCCGCGGCGCCGCCCTCGACGTCCTCCCCGGGCTGGACATCGCCCCAGAGAGTGTCGACTTCGTCTTCATCGACGCGGTGAAGTCGGAGTACCCCGCCTATCTCGAACTGGTCAAGCCCCTCATCGCCCCGGGAGGGCTTCTCGTCGCCGACAATGTGTACGGAACCGGCCAGGGTTGGATCGATGAAGGCTACGGGACCGACGAGTTCAACCGGATTGTCGCCGCCGATCCCGACTTTGACGCCACGATCACCCCGCACCGCGAAGGCATCCTCATCGCCCGTCGCCGCTGACCGCTACTCCGGTGGGTTGGACGCCAGCCCGTCGAGATAGGTCTTGATCGTCGGCGCGGCAATCAGGACACACCCCCCGGAATCTCGCATGGTCACGGCCGGTTTACCATCGAACGCCCGTGAGTATCGCCCCCGGCGCACCCGCCGCCTACAACCGCAAGTGGTACGTGATGAGTGTCGTCGTCGCCGGTGTGCTTCTTGCGACCATCGACGGATCTATCGTCAACATCGCCTTCCCCACGATCGTGGAGAGCCTCGACACCACCTTCACCGCGGTGCAATGGGTCTCGTTGGCCTATCTGCTCACTACCGCCACGCTGACCATGGGGATGAGTCGCCTCGGTGACGTCAAGGGAAAGCGGAAGCTGTACATCACCGGGTTCTTCATCTTCACCATCGCATCTGCATTCTGCGGAGCCGCCCCAACCGTGGGATGGCTGATCGGATTCAGGGTGCTTCAGGGTCTCGGATCGGTGCTCATCCTCGCGCTTGGTGCCGCCCTTCTTGTCGAGGCGTTCCCACCCCGGGAGCGTGGCAAGGCTCTGGGTTGGATGAGTGGTGCGGTCTCGATCGGGATCGTGAGCGGCCCGGTTATCGGCGGGCTCATCATCTCCAATTTCGGCTGGCGACCGATCTTCCTGGTCAACATCCCGGTAGGGATCATTGGAACCTGGCTGGCATTCCGATTCCTCCCGGTGACCAAGCCGCAACCCGGGCAACGTTTCGACATCCCCGGCGCCGTCCTCTTCAGTCTCGCCCTGTTCTCCCTTTCCCTCTCATTGACTATGGGCCAGGACATGGGGTTCACCTCCCCGCTGATCCTCCTCGGGTTCGCCATCTCACTTGCCGCCGCGGTCGGGTTCGTGTTTGTCGAACTGCGGTCTTCCCAGCCGATGATCCAGCTGCGCCTCTTCCGAAATCCCTTGTTGAGCGTGGCGGTCGGTTCGGCGTTCCTCACCTTCATATGCCTCTCAGCATCCTTCCTGCTGATGCCCTTCTACCTCCAGGGAGTCCTCGGGCTCGAGATCGGCCTGGTCGGGTTCCTGCTGGGCATCTCGCCGATAACGATGGGGATCATCTCACCCATTTCAGGGAGTCTCTCTGACCGGGTCGGGGTACGTCGTCTTGCCCTTGCCGGAACCACGATGGTGCTCGTCGCCTTCCTCATCCTGCTCACCTTCGACACCGACACCTCCATCGGAAGGTACGCCCTGTTCGGAATCGCCCTGGGTACAGGGCTGGGCCTCTTCCAGTCCCCAAACAACAGTGCGATCATGGGTTCGATGCCCCGCGAGTACATGGGTGTCGGTGGTGGTCTGCTCACCATCACACGGGTGTCAGGTGTGACCACCGGTGTTGCCGTCCTCGGCTCGCTGTGGGCGGCCGGTGTGGCCGCCGCCTCACCAGGAGGAGTGCTACCTCCCGGTGGTGCGACCGAAGGAAGCCCGGAGGCCCAGGTTGCCGCGATGCACACTGCATTCACCGTGGCCGCCTTCATAATCGGTCTCGCCCTCCTTCTCGGGATCTGGGGGATCTGGAAAGAACGACACCGCATGGCGGAGGTCGGCGACAAGGTGCTGTCCGGCTAGGACCCGCGTCAGCCGATGAGTTCGACGGCCCCGCGCCGATCCGGCTTACCCGGCCCGGTCAGGGGAATGGCAGCAACCTTCTTCCAAACCCTCGGGATCATGTATCGGGGGAGCCGGTCACCCAGCCAGTCCTCGAGTTCGTCGACCCCGGCGCCACCCGTGTAGAGGCAGCACACCACACTCCCCCACACCTGATCCGGCTTGCCGAAGACCAGCACCTCCCCAACCGCGGGATGGGAACGCAACTCGGCCTCGACCCGCTCCGGGCTGATGTTCCTCCCCCCTGATATCACCATCGAGTCGGCCCGCCCCAGCACCCGGAGCGTCCCGTCTTCGAGTTCACCGAGATCGTTGGTCACCAACCACGGGTCCGCACGGTCGGGTTGACCGACATACCCGGGTGAAACCTGTTCGCCGGAGACCGCAATCCGACCGTCCCCTTCGATCCGCATCTGGATACCGGGAAGCAGGTGCGCCACCCGTTCCGGTGGAGACCCGGGTCGAAGCGTGGCCACCTGTCCGAACGTCTCGGTCATCCCGTACGAAGGGAGAGCGGGGATCCCCGCTTCGGCTGCCCGTTCGAGAAGACCATCGGGGATCGGTCCCCCACCGACAATGACGGCCTTGAGCGGGCCCGGATCGAGACCACCATGGTCGAGGAGACGAAGCAACATCGTCGGGACCACCGAGAGGATCGTCACCCCATCCCGTACCGCTGACGCCACCGCCGCGGGGTCGAATGATGGAAGGAGATGCACCGACCCACCGGCATAAGCGGAGCGGACCAGGATGGAGAGCCCTCCGACATGGTGGAGGGGCATGGCGAGCAGCCATCTGTCATCCGGGCCGTGTCCGAGGTGCTCGACCGATGCCCGGCTCGCCGCTTCCAGGTTCGTCATCGTCAACCGGACACCCTTTGGTGCACCGGTTGAACCCGAGGTGAATACCACCAGCTTTGTTCCCGAAGGAACATCGCCGACGGCGGGTGCCTCCACATCCGGGCCGTGCACCACGACACCACCGCCGGAAATCCCGGCAATGATCGCTAAGACCGAGTCCGGATCGAGCCGGGGACTGACCGTGACGAGGCCGTCGACCATCCGGGAACGGACTCCATCAACCATTTCGCCGTAGCTCCATGACCGTCCCGCGGTCACCAGATACGTGGCGTCAGACGGTCTTCGCTCCAGCCAATCGAACATCGCCCCAATTCTTGCCCTTATCCTCTGGCTTCGTGGTATCCGAAATCTTCGATCCGAACGCCTGGGATGAGGTCCCGGGGTTCGACCTGACCGACATCACCTATCACCGGGCCCGCGAGGTCGGGGCGGTCCGGGTTGCGTTCAACCGTCCGGAAGTCCGCAATGCGTTCCGACCCCATACCGTCGACGAGCTGTACACGGTGCTGGAGCATGCCCGCCAGTCGACCGACATCGGATGCGTCCTCCTCACCGGGAATGGTCCGTCACCCAAGGATGGAGGTTGGGCGTTCTGCTCCGGAGGCGACCAGAGGATCCGAGGCAAGGACGGATACAAGTATGCCGAAGGCGAGACCGTCGACCCGGGAAGGGTCGGACGGCTCCATATCCTCGAGGTTCAACGTCTCATCCGGTTCATGCCCAAGATCGTGATCGCGGTGGTGCCGGGATGGGCGGTCGGTGGGGGCCACAGTCTCCACGTTGTCTGCGACCTCACCCTCGCTTCGGAAGAGCACGCAATCTTCAAGCAGACCGACGCCGACGTTGCGTCATACGACGCCGGCTACGGATCGGCCTATTTGACCCGTCAGATCGGCCAGAAAAAGGCCCGGGAGATCTTCTTCCTCGGAAGGAACTACACCGCGGCCCAGGCGGCGGCCATGGGGATGGTCAATGCCGCGGTCCCCCACGCCGAACTCGAATCCACCGCGCTGGAGTGGGCCCGGGAGATCTGTGCCAAGAGTCCGATGGCGCAACGGATGCTGAAGTACGCCTTCAACATGATCGACGACGGTCTGGTCGGCCAGCAGTTGTTCGCAGGGGAAGCAACCAGGCTCGGTTACATGACCGACGAAGCAAGGGAGGGGCGGGACGCATTTCTGGAGAAGCGGGATCCCGACTTCACCCGATTCCCCTGGCACTACTAGGTGCCCGACCCGGATCAGATGCAGCAGGCATTGAGCGGATACCGGGCCTGGAAGACGGCCGCCAGGGTCCATACCCTTCCCGCTGCGATCGTCCCCGTCCTGGTCGGATCCGGTCTGGCAGTCGGAGACGGCGTATTCCGCTGGGATGCTTTCATCTGGGCGCTCCTCGGTGCCCTGGCCATCCAGGTTGCGGCGAACTTCGCCAACGACGCTTCCGACGCGAAACGGGGAGTCGACACCTCCGATCGTGTCGGGCCACCCCGGATGGTCGCTCTCGGGATCATCACCCCCGGACAGATGTGGGTGGCCACATGGGTGGCGATTGCCGTGGCAGCGGTCTCAGCGGTAGCACTCACCTTCATTACAGGACCCATCATCCTGGTGATCGGTTTTGCGTCGGTGATCGCCATGCTCGGCTATGTGGGCGGCCCCATCCCGTACGGCTACCGGGGTCTCGGCGAGGTCTTCGTCTTCCTCTTCTTCGGATTGGTGGCCACGGTCGGTTCCCGTTTCATCCACGATGGCACCGCACCGTTGTCAGCTTGGTTGCTGGCTGTTCCCGTCGGGTTGCTCGCCGTGGCGATCCTCGTGGTCAACAACTATCGGGATCTCGACACCGATAACACAACCGGCAAACGGACCCTTGCCGTCATCATGGGACGGCCGAGGACCCGTCGGTTCTACGCCGCCCTCGTCTCCGGCGCCTTCGTACTGATACTTGGATACGAGGTCCTCGGGTGGACCCCGCGTTGGACCGGGCTCGCGCTTCTGGCCGCTCCACTCTCCTGGATACCGATTTCGACCGTGTCCCGTCACGACGCCGGAGCCGAGTTGATCGGGGCCCTCCGATGGACGGCAAGGCTGCATCTTCTCGTCGGTGTGCTTCTCGCCATCGGGGCAGGGATATAGGAACCGGAGAGGTGATGCCGGGCGTCCAAGACACATGAAGTCATTCCGGAGCGTCCTCGCAGCCATCCTTCTCACCGCTTGCGGAACTCCACTGTTTTCCGAGCGGACCACAACCCCCGATCCGGTGATCGGGATCTGGATCCTGACCTCTGCAAGTGGCAACGGGACAGACCTGGACATCAGCACAGAACATCCGATCACCATGAGCCTCAATGGTGTCAGGATCGTCGGCAACGCGGGAT
>CAYNSP010000095.1:0-6023 GCA_964400035.1 uncultured Acidimicrobiaceae bacterium
CTCCAGGTAGCCAACCGCAACGACATCACCCGCCTCCTCAAGACCACCAAGAAATCGGGGAGGACGCAGTGAACCTCCGCGGCGCCGGAGCCGTTCCGGGCTAACCGGGGGATGAACTTGCCGCCGACCTGTCAGTGGGCGAGAGCGGTGAGCTCCTCGATATGACCGACGTCGACCTTCACGCCCGGTCCCATCGTCGAAGATAGGACCATGCCCTTGAGGTAACGCCCCTTGGATGCCGCCGGCTTGGCCCGAACCACTTCAGCGGTGAGTGCTGCGAGGTTGACCATGAGCTGCTCGGAGTCGAAAGACACCTTTCCGATCGGCGCATGGATATTGCCGTACCGGTCGTTGCGGTACTCGATCCGCCCGCCCTTGAACTCGGTAACGGCCTTGCCGACATCCTGGGTAACGGTCCCGGCCTTCGGGTTAGGCATCAGACCCCGCGGTCCGAGCACACGGCCCAGCTTCCCGACCTCGGCCATCATGTCCGGCGTGGCGATGGCCACGTCGAAGTCGAGTGCACGACCACCGGCGATCGCCTCGACCAGTTCCTTGCCACCGACGACATCGGCGCCGGCCTCATTCGCCTCCTTCTCCTTGTCCGGGGGACAGAAGACGGCGACCCGCACCTCCTTGCCGGTCCCGTGGGGAAGGGCGACTGTGCCACGCACCAGCTGGTCGGCCTTGCGGGGATCGATGCCGAGCTTGAAAACCGCCTCGACGGTCTCGTCGAACTTGGCCGGGGCCAGGGACTTGGTGAGTTCGACCGCCTCAGCGGCCGGGTAGGCGGCGTTCTTGTCGTACCTGGAGCTTGCCTCGAGGTACTTCTTTCCGTGTTTCATTTTTTCTCCTTGTGGTCCAGGCGGCTCAACGAGCCTCCCACCTAGATGACCGGCGAAACCGGTCGTTCAGTCTTTGATTTCGATGCCCATCGAGCGGGCGGTGCCCTCGATGACCTTCATCGCACCCTCGATGTCCACAGCGTTGAGGTCGACCATCTTGGTCTCGGCGATCTCCCTCACCTGGCTCCTCGTCACCGAGCCGACCTTGGCCTTGTTGGGCTGGCCCGACCCCTTGTCAACCCTGGCGGCCTGACGGAGCAGAGCCGCTGCTGGAGGGGTCTTGGTGACGAATGTGAACGTCCGATCCTCATAGATGGAGATCTCGGCCGGGATGATCTGGCCACGCTGGTTGGCGGTTGCATCGTTGTATGCCTTGACGAAGTCCATCAGGTTGACCCCGTGGGGACCGAGGACCGTGCCGACCGGGGGTGCCGGGGTGGCCTGCCCCGCGGGCAGCTGGATCTTTACTGTGGTTACGAGTCGCTTCCTAGCCATTTCTTCCTACTTAGTTCTTTTGAATGTCGTCGAAACCCAGTTCGACCGGGGTATCGCGGCCGAAGATGTTGACCAGCACGGTGACCTTCTGCTGGTCGATGTTGATCTCCTCGATGACGCCGTTGAAGTCGGCGAACGGGCCAGTGACGACACGCACCTGCTCCCCGACCTCCCACTCTGGCTTGAACCTCGGCTTGACCTTGTCCTCTTCCTCCTGGACGCCGAGGAAGCGCTCGACCTCCCGACGTGACAGAGGGGTCGGCTTCTGGGCATTGCCGGCGACGAATCCGGTCACACCCGGCGTGTTGCGGACCGTGTACCAGGAGTCGTCGTCGAGGGTCATCCTGACCAGGATGTATCCGGGGAAGACCTTCTTGGGGACGGTGACCTTCTTGCCCCCCTTGATCTCAACCACATCCTCCATCGGGATGTGGACCTCGAAGATCCGGTCTTCCATGTGCATCGATTGGATGCGGGTCTCGAGGTTGGCCTTGACCTTGTTCTCATACCCCGAGTACGAGTGGATCACATACCAATCGCCGGGGAGGTCGTAAGGGCTGACGACCTTCGGAGCCTCCTGCTCGTCGACCACGTCGACCATGGTCTCAGTGGCCTGTTCGGTCGTCATCGCATTACCTCCAGAAGCCGGATCACACTCTCTTTGGCGAGAACATCAAAACCGAAGATGACCAGTGTCAGCACCGTGGTGGTGATCAGGACGATGGTGGTGAAGGTGATCATCTGCTCACGATTCGGCCAGGTGACCTTCCGCATCTCCTGACGCACCTCGTGGAAGTACTCCCTGATGCGGCGGATGAACGGCTTGCGCTCCACTGCCGGTGCCTGCGCTTTGGCGGCCATTGCCGCGGCGCGACGCTGAGCCGGTGTCTGGCTCTCGTTTTCCTTCTTCCGTCGACGCTCCTCCGCTTCCTGGAGGCGGCGCATCTCTCTGTTCATAATCTCTTTCGCCTAATCGGACTGGCAGGGGCGGAGGGACTCGAACCCCCATCCTCCGGTTTTGGAGACCGGCGCTCTACCATTAGAGCTACACCCCTAGGGGGTTCGCGGGTCGCCTAAGTATAAGAGCGACCCGTGCGGTTTAGGAAACCGCATCGCCCTCAGGCAGAGACCAACGCACCGGCAACCAACGCTTCCGCGCGCCGGTATTCGCCAAAGACCCTCTCCAGCAATTCTTCGAATCCGTATGGTGGCACGTGGGATCTGGCATAGCTCTGGATCTGGTCGAGAAATTCGGGTCGGGTGGCCAGATTGACCAGATACTTGCTCATCTCCTGATCGTCTTCTGCGAGCAACCCATCTACCCCGTGGGTGATGAAGTCGTCGACTCCGGTTCCACGTCGCGCCAGGACCACCAGACCGGATGTCCTTGCCTCGAGGGACGCGATGCCGAAGGCCTCCCGTTTCGCCGGTGTACAGAACACGTGGGCCGCCCGATAGTGGGCCATCAACTCCTCACGACTGGCTTTGCCGTGGAGGGTGAAAGCGTGACCGACATTCCTGGCTTCGATACGACGCTCGATCCTCGACTGGTCGGGCCCTGAGCCGAAGATGTCGAAATGAATGGCGTCGGGAGGGAGGTCCTCCAGGGCGCTGGCGACGATGTCGACCAGGGCGACCGTCCGCTTCCTTGGAACCAGTCGCATTGCGGCGACACCGCGAAGGGGAAGCGGTGGTGCCGGTGGCTCCACAGCAGGGGTCCACTTCTCGAGTTCGATGCAGTTGGCGACCACAGCAACCTCGTTCCTGACCATCTTCTCGATGGGGAGTGCCGCAACCCGACTCACCGCTGACCATGCCACGGGGGCGTTCCGCCAACCCGCACCAATCATGAACGGGTTCAGGGCTCGGTAACTGCGATCGAGCATCGATTGCCAGGTGACCGCAGTAGGTATCCCCCGACCCACAGCAAGCTTGGCCACACCGAGGCTGAAGGGACTGACCGTCCCGGCCTGGGAGTGGACAACATCCGGCCGAATCTCACCCAGCATCTTCTGGACACTGACCAGGGCGAAGGGATTGACCGGAAGACCGGTGCGGATCCCGAGCGGGAACCGGTGGATCGTCACCCCCTGGTCTATCTCGTCTTCGACACCCCCGGAATCCTTGCGTGGGGGCTCGACTGTCAGGATGTGGACCTCGTGACCGGCGGCGACCTGGGCCCGGGTGAGATCGCGAACCAGCGCCTCGATACCCCCGAATCTCGGGTAGTAGCAGTCAGATACGTGGAAGATTCGCATGCAGATTCCCGGGTTTCATCCAGCCAGCTTCAAACTCACCCTTAGACGCGGTCAAGTGTGGTCCCGTTCCCGGGAACAGATCGAAAAATACTCGTCCGCGGCGGCTGTGTGCGTCGGAGTGGCAGAGTGCCTCAGCCCGAGGTTCTCGGGCGAAGCCTCCAGATCAGGATTGCTGCCGCCATCGAGATGACCGCGGCGGTGAAGGCCACCGGCTTCTTCCAGGACCGGACCACGGCCAGGTCTCCTTCGAGCGACGACATGACCTTCCACTCCAGGTCCGATGGAGCGGCCACTCTCTCCTTGGACATTGCCTTCAACTCCCGGGCGGTGCGGACCATCGCGGTGTGACGGGCCTGGCATCGGAGACAGGTGGCTACATGGCCCCGGAAGACCCGGGCCACCGGCTCACCATCGACTGCACTGTTGGCCACGAATGGGGCCGCGGCTTCGCATAGAACACTCATGCGGTTTCCTCCAGATCCTTGGCCAAACGCGCCCTGGCGCGGTGGAGGCGGACCTTGGCCGCGGTGACACTTATATCCATTGCGTCTGCGATCTCCTGATGCGACCAGCCGTGGATGTCCTTCATCACGACCACCTGGCGCTGCTGCTCTGGTAGACGGTCGAGGGCCGCCCGCAGGTTCCCTCTCAGTTCGGCCAGTTCCCCGGCGGTCTCCGGGTCATTGGGTGAGGGCGGGGCGGGAAGGTCGTAGTAGTCCTCGATGGGGAGCCCTGCCGCCCGACGGGCCCGGTCTTTATGGGTCCAGGCGGTGTTGACGGTTATCCGGTGCAGCCATGTGGACAGGCGGGCCTCACCACGAAACCGGGGAAGGGCCTTCCATGCCCTGACCAGCGATTCCTGGGCCACATCAGCGGCCAGATGGGGGTCGCCTACGAGTCTGCGTGCCAACGTGTAAACCTCGTCCTGATGGGCTCTCACCAGGGCCGCAAAGGCTGCCCTGTCGCCTTCCTGCGCCCGGGCGATGAGCTCCTTCTCTTTCGGATCTTCGACCCATCGGATGTCTTCCGGGTTACCCATCTGCGTCCTCCTCGGACAGGGTCACCCTTGCATTCAGATACTCGTTGTCAACATCGGAAATGGTCACCGAGGCCGAATCGCCGTCTGACCCCAGATCGAGGTCCACCGGACGGGCCGGGAGGAGAGGGCTCCTGAAGCGGATCTTCGCCGAACTGACGGGTGCCTCCCCGGTTCGAAGACGGGCAACCGCCGCAAGTGCCCAGGATGCCTGGAGCAGACCATGGACGACCACCCCGGGGAGACCGGCGGCGACGGCAGCATCATGGTCCCAATGGATCGGGTTCCAATCCCGGGTGGCTGCTGCGTAGCGGATCAGATCGGCTCGTGACGCCGCCAGCTGCCCGTCACCGGGATCGCCCCGATAGCTATGCGGGGGCTCTCTTCGCTCGAAGTCCGACGAAACCGGAAGGGCTTCGCCTGTCACCAGGAACAACGAGCTGCCGTCGAGGATGACCGTTCCCCCATCAGCAGCCGAGATGTCGAAACCTATGTAGTGGACCCCTCCCCTCTCCCGGACACGGCTGACCGTTCCGATCACATCGAGCACGGAGCCTGATCTGAGAGGTCCGTGCCAGGTGAAGGTCTGTTCGCCGTGGATCACCGAACCGACGACCTCACCGAGGAGGTCGGGCGCCACCACGAAAAGTGCTGATGCGGCGAACCCCGGCGGTGCGGTGGCCTCCCATCGATCCGGGTCGTCCCCGGTGCTCTCGACGAAATCGGCGATCCTATCGGGGGTCAGGTGGAGGCGACCCGGGCCATAGTTCCGGCCCTCCAGGTCGATCATTCGTCGGTCCCGCTTTCGTCCTGATCGGCTTCGATCTCGATCCGGTCGATTTCTTCTATTAGATGGGCGATCTCCGGTTCGAAGATCTGTTCGAAACCGACCGTGTTCCCCCGTCTCGGTGCCTGTCCGCGGCCATACAGCCACCCATGCTCGACGGCATACGCGTAGAAGGCCCGGAGGAGGTAGAACGCCACCACCAGGACGGCACCGATCGTTATCAGACGGATGAACATCCCGGTATCAGCCTAAGCGGCAGGGTGCATTCCCGGAGCGCAAGGCGAATCCCCGGTTAGCCCGGGGGCGGCGGGCCTAGCGGGTCTCGCGATGCAAGGTGTGCTGAACGCACCACCTGCAGTACTTCTTCAACTCCAGGCGTTCCTGGGTGTTGGCCTTGCTCTTGGTGGTCACGTAGTTGCGACGCTTGCACTCGGTGCAGGCCATCGTCAACGGCGGTCGCTTGTCAGAAGCCATCTAGTCGCTCTCTCTACTCACTCGATATCCGGACCCCGATGTCCGGGGTCCGGACACAGAGGCAATTCCCTACTTGGTGATCTTGATTACTCGTCCGGCTCCGACGGTGCGTCCGCCTTCGCGGATAG
>CAYNSP010000096.1:0-6022 GCA_964400035.1 uncultured Acidimicrobiaceae bacterium
CTCGTCGGTGAGGAATTGTCGGGGATGCGGAACATGTTCACCATGATGAACGCGGCCCGGATCGGAGTCGGTATCGAAGGTCTGGCCGCCACCGAACGGGCATACCAACGTGCCCGCCGCTACGCCCATGAGAGACTCCAGGGCCGTCCCGTCGGTAGCTCCACCCCCGGGCCGGTGCCGATCGTCGAACACCCTGATGTCCGACGGATGTTGTTCACCATGAAGTCGTACGGCGAGGCGCTACGTGGCCTCATCTACTGGACCGCCCAACAGGGCGACCTGGCCGCCCATGCCGGGACACCCGAACAGCGGGAGAAGGCGTCGAATCTCCTCGCCCTGCTAACCCCGGTGACCAAGGCGTGGTCCACCGACATCGGGTTCGAGATGGCATCCCTCGGGGTCCAGGTGCACGGTGGGATGGGGTTCATCGAAGAGACCGGTGCCGCCCAGGTCCTCCGCGACTCACGGATTTCGATGATCTACGAGGGGACCAATGGCATCCAGGCCATCGACCTGGTGATGCGAAAACTCCCCCTCGCCAACGGTGCGGTGGTGTCTGAGTTCATCGAGAGCATGACCGGAGTCCTTTCGGAGATGTCCGACCACGAGGATCTGGGGGTCTTTCGGGACGAACTAACCACCGCCATCCAGGGACTGGCTGACACCACTACCTGGTTGGGGGAAAGGCTTGCCGCCGGAGACCACGATGACGCTCTGGCCGGAGCGGCTCCGTATCTCCGTCAGTTCGGACTGGTTACCGGTGGTTGGTTACAGGCCGTGGCTGCGGTGGCTGCAAAGCAGAACCTGTCTGACTTCGACCAGGAGTACCTGGCAAACCGGGTCAATATCGCCCGATTCTACGGTGAGCATCTACTCCCGCAGGCGAACGGTCTGATCGCCACCATCAAGGGTGGCAACGCTCTTCTGGCGAATGCCGGACTCTGACCCGGACTTAACCCTGCCTGAAGCTGTGCGGGTCGGTGACATCGAGGACGGCCCGAACGAACTCGTGATCTGACAGGTCGAGCACCACCAGGACCCGGTCCGGTCCACCGCGACCGACCGCCCAGAACTGCTTCCCGACGATGTGACGACCGAGCATGGGTCCGACCCGCCTCCGGCCGGGCCGTCGCCCACCATCGTGGGTCCCGACCCCGGCGAGACGGTGATCGATGAAGGGTTCCAGGTCGCCACGGCGGGCGAGGGTCGCCGAGACGATGGCCTCGTTGGGGAAGACAACGCGCCGACGCCAGGTCATCAGTCGATCCCAACCGGAGAGGTGGACGACTGCCGAGCCATCGCTCTCCTCTATCCGGAACGCCATGTCTCAAGGCTACCTAGGATCACCAGGGTGAGACTGACCGACAAGGTGATAGTGATCACCGGTGCCGCCAGTGGTATCGGTGAGGCAATGGCCCGACGTTTCGCCCGAGAGTCACCACGGGCTCTTGTCCTCGGGGACCTCGATCTGGATGGCGTGGAGAGGGTCGCCGGGGACATAGGTGCGGTGGCCCATCGGATCGACGTCTCCGATCCTGAAGCCAACCGGAGACTCATCGAAGATACCGAGGACCGGTTCGGACCCATCGACCTGTTCTGCGCCAACGCCGGATACGGGATCATCGGTGACGAGCAGACCGACCCGTCGGAGTGGGATCGGATGTGGCAGGTCAACACCATGTCCCATGTCCACGCCGCACGGCATCTCATCCCCGGTTGGGTGGCTCGAGGTGAGGGGTACTTCCTCGCCACGGTCTCGGCGGCGGGTCTCCTCACCAACCTGAAAGCCGCTCAGTATTCGGTGACCAAACATGCTGCGATGGCCTTCGCCGAGTGGCTGGCAATCACCTACGGGGATGCTGGTGTGAGGGTTTCGGCGCTGTGTCCGATGGGGGTTCGCACCAAGCTGCTCGATGCCGGTTCGGAGTTCGAACGCCTTCTCGGACCTGACGCCCTCCCGCCCGACGAGGTTGCCGACGCGGTCGTGGCCGGTCTGGATGCAGAACAGTTCCTGATCCTCCCGCATCCCGACGTTGCCCGCTTCTTCCAGAACAAGGCGAACGACTACGAACGCTGGCTTGGCGGAATGCGCAAGCTGCAGCAGACCGTTTTCCCCGAATAGACAGACTTGGAGCAGAATCAGGCCATGACCAAGCGACGTGTGGTTGTTACCGGGGTCGGTGTCGTTGCGGCGCCGGGTATCGGGGTCGATGACCTGTGGAAGGGGCTCCAGCAGCGACCCGGTCCGGCACCCCGCCTGGTCGAGGACTGGGACCCGGAGGAATGGATCCCGAAACGTGAGGCAAGGCGGCTGGACCGATTCACTCAAATGGCCCTGGTCGCAGCACACGAGGCCCTAGCCCAGTCCGGCGAGTTCGACGTCGACCCGTGGCGCGTTGCGGTTTCGGTCGCAACCGGAATCGGTGGTCTGGAATCGTTGGAGGAGCTGGTCCACGGGTCCGACCTCGATGAACCGCGGGTCTCCCCGTTCCTGGTCCCGATGATGATGCCTAACGCGGCTTCGGCGGCAATCTCGATCAAGTACGGATTCAGCGGCCCGGTGACCACGCCTGCGGTCGCCTGCGCCGCCGGAAGCCAGTCAATCCTGGATGGGTTGAGGCAGATCCAATGGGGCTACGCCGATGTCGCTGTTGTCGGCGGTGCCGAGGCTGCGGCGAGACACACCGCCTACGAGGGGTTCCGGTCGGCAAGGGCAATCTCCTCGTCGGGATACGCCCGGCCGTTCGACGTCAACCGGGACGGGTTCGTCATGGGTGAGGGCGCCGGAATCCTGATTCTCGAGGCTGAGGATGTCGCCGAGGCTCGGGGGGCTAGGCCGTTGGCCCGTGTCCTTGGGGGTGCTTCCACCGCCGACGCCCACCATGTCACCGCGCCGCACCCTGCGGGCGAGGGTGCGGAGAGGGCTATCCGTCTTGCGATCGAGGACTCCGAGGTGCCGGCCGGGGAGTTCGCCTACATCAACGCACACGGCACCGGCACCGACCTCAACGACCGCACCGAGGGTTCGGCGATCGCCCGGGTCTTCGGGAACCACCAACCAGCGGTGTCCTCGATCAAGGGGACCACCGGTCACGGTCTCGGGGCGTCGGGTTCCATCGAAGCCGTCGCCATCGTCGAAGCGATCCGCCGGGAGGAACTCCCACCCAATATCGGGTTGACCGAACAAGACCCGGAGATCCCCCTCAACGACATCGTCAGGGAGCCCCGCCCCTGGACCCCGGGCCCCTCCCTGTCCAACTCCTTCGGCTTCGGCGGCCACAACACGGTCCTCGCCTTCGGTCCGTACTGACCTTTCTGTGCGGGAAATTCCTGGCATAACCGGGAAAAACCCGCACAGAAGCGAGCTTGGTACCATGGTTCCTCACGGGAGCTCGGTGAGACCGGGCTGAGAGGGAGTCTGAAGACTCCGACCGAACGAACCTGAGACGGGTAATGCCGAGACAGGGACCTTCCGCTCATCGCTCCCGATAGAAGGGAGTAACGATGAAGCACCGACGCCTGATAGCCCTCCTTGTTGCGGGACTCGCCCTGGCTGCCTGTGGCGACGAACCGTCCGGCACCCCGGAGACCCTGACATTGATCTCACATGACTCCTTCGCCTTCGAAGGTGTCGAAGAGGTCTTCGCCCCCTTTGTGGAGCGCACCGGTATCGATGTCCAGGTGATCGCCGTTGGAGACGCTGGCGAACTGGTGACCCAGGCGGTACTGACCAAAGACAACCCGCTCGCTGATGTCCTCTTCGGAGTGGATGACACCTTCCTCTCCCGCGCCCTCGAAAACGGGATCTTCCGGAGCTACCGGGCGACGGGGATCGCCGCGGTGGACGGGTCTCTTCTCGAGCCCGACGACATGGCTACACCGATCAGCTTTGGCGACGTCTGCATCAACTACGACAAGCAGTGGTTCGCCGACTCCGGGGGGACAGTCCCAACCAGTCTGGATGACTTCCGGGACCCGGATGTGGCGGGTCTTCTCGCACTCATGCACCCGGCGACCTCCTCACCGGGGCTGGCCTTCATGCTGGCCACCATCGATCGTTACGGCGAGGACGGCTGGCTCGACTTCTGGCGGGATGTCCATGCCGGTAACCCGACGGTGACCTCCGGATGGAGCGATGCGTACTACTCGGAGTTCAGCCGTCACGGTGGAGACCACCCGCTGGTGGTCTCCTACGCCTCCTCACCACCGGCAGAGGTCATGTTCGCCGACGAGCCCTCCGACACCGCACCCACCGGTGTCATCACCGACGGGTGTTACCGGCAGGTCGAGTACGCCGGGATCCTGGAAGGGACCGACTACCCCGAAGCCGCCGGCCAGCTGATCGACTACATGCTCTCGGTGGAGTTCCAGGAGCAGATCCCCGACAACTGGTTCGTCTATCCGACTAACCGGGACGCTGAACTCTCTCCGATCTTCGCCGAGCACACCGTGCTTCCCGACAACCCGACCCGGTTCGACACCGACTACATATCCTCGAGCCGGGAACGGTGGATCAACGAGTGGATATCTGTGATGGAGAGCCGGTAGCCGGGTGACCCTCAGCGGGCAGAAAATCGAACTGGAGCCCGAGCACCGTCCGGCCCGGCCCCGACGGGTCAGCTGGGGTTGGGTGGCCGTCGCCGGTGTGCCCATCCTGTTCATCGGATACTTCTTCCTGTACCCGGTGGTCAGGATCCTGGTCCTGGGTCTCAGTGAGCTGACTGCCACCACGGCCCTGGAAGGGAGGCTGGCCCGAGTCGGATGGTTCACCCTCTGGCAGGCGGTGGCATCGACCATCCTCACCTTTGTCGCAGCCGCCCCGCTTACCTGGGCAATCTCCACGTATCGGTTCCCGGGGAGACGATTGGCGATGGCACTGGTCACCGTCCCGTTCGTGTTGCCCACCGTGGTCGTGGGGGCGGCCTTCATCGCACTGGGATGGAGGGGTTCGGTGGGGGCGATCCTCGCCGCCCATGTCTTCTTCAATGTGGCGGTCGTGGTCCGGACAGTGTCGACCCTCTGGACCCGCATCGACCCGACCCTCCAGGAAGCGGCCAGGACCCTGGGATGCAACGAGCGCCAGGTCTTCACTCGGGTCACCCTCCCGCTGCTCCGCCCGGCGATCGCAGCGGCCGCCTCGATCGTCTTCCTGTTCACCTTCACATCGTTCGGCGTGGTTCTGATCCTCGGCGGGTTCCGTTACGCCACCCTCGAGGTAGAGATCTACCGCCAGGCGGTCTCGCTGTTCAATCTGCCTCTGGCCGCCGCTCTGGCCGTCGTCCAGTTGGTCGGCGTGAGTCTCGCCCTATGGGGATACTCCCGGTATCAGGAGCGAACCGCAGTCTCCTGGGCAATGGAGAACGAGGCGACACGGCCCGACCCGCGGGGATGGGCCCGCCTATGGGTGGCGATGGCCGTCCTGGTGACGCTTGGTGGGTTGGCCATCCCAATCGTGGCACTCGTCGAACGTTCCCTCGGAGGTGGCTACTACGAGGCGCTCTTCCAGAACCACGCGGTCGTCGGTACGCCGATCAGGGCAGTGGGCACCAGCGTCATCTTCGCCCTTGGAGCCATGGCCCTGGCGACGGTGGTCGGGGTGATGGCCGCAACAGTCATCACATCCAAACGGGGGCATTTGTCACGGTGGTTCGATGTGGTGCTGATGCTCCCGCTCGGGACATCTGCGGTCACCATCGGGTTCGGTTTCCTCGTCGCACTCGGCTGGCCGGTCGACCTGCGCGCAGGCATCTGGCTGGTCCCGATTGCACATGCCCTGGTTGCGGTTCCGTTCGTGGTCCGTATGACGGTCCCCACCCTCAGGTCGATCGAACCTGAGTCCCGGGAAGCCGCAGCAACATTGGGTGCCTCTCCCGGCCAGGTATGGCGGTACATCGACCTCCCCATCATGAGCCGTGCAGCTCTGGTCGGGGCGGCCTTCGCCTTCGTCATTTCACTGGGGGAGTTCGGAGCGACATCGTTCATCGCCCGCCCCGGAACTGCCACCATCCCCACCATGATCTTC
>CAYNSP010000097.1:0-5652 GCA_964400035.1 uncultured Acidimicrobiaceae bacterium
TGCGCACTTCAACGTCACCAGGGAACGGGTCCGCCAACTCGAGACCAAGGCTCTGGCGAAGCTCCGTCATCCCGACCGCTCCGTCAAGCTCGAGGGCTTCCTCGACGGCACCTGAGGAATCTGGATACAGGCCGTCGCGTTGGTAGGATTGACCCACCTTCCGCGGTAGCTCAATTGGCAGAGCAGTGGACTGTTAATCCATTGGTTGTAGGTTCGAGTCCTACCCGCGGAGCCCACCGGCTACCAGCCGAATCGCCAGAAATCCCTTGTGTCCATAGGGGATCTCGGCAATTCCGCACTACTCACCAGTTCTCATCGTTCCGCGCCATTTCCGGCCCTTTCTCATCCTCGTGTGGCCCAGGTGTGGCCCAAGCGAGCGTCTCGATGGCGAGTTCACCGGATTCAGATCGAGGTCTTCCCTTACTATCGCCCGCGATGGAGTCCGTAGATCGCCCCAGGCTGATAATCGTCGCCGGTTTGCCGGGGTCGGGTAAAACAACCCTTGCCCTGCGGCTTGCCACTGGACTCAGTGCCGTACGACCCCGAGGTGAGAGAATCTGATGCAAGGGCGGTATGACGCGATGTGGTCAAAGGCGCGCGAAGGCCTCCTGACAGGATCACTAGTCGGTGATGAGGCACCCGCGGAAGGAGATCCGAGATGGGGCCTGAGCCTTGTGGCAGGCGTCGGAGGGAAGGTCCGCGTGCGCCTTTCAAGGGTTCTTGAGGAAATCACCGCTTGCATGAGAGGTGGTCACTTCGTTTACCCGGTGGACTACTTGCACATGACCGTTCGGAGCCTCGAGGGTTACCAAGAGACCGTGAATCCAGAAGTCATCCGCCGCTACCGGGAGCAGATCGAAAACGTTCTCAGACACTCCAAACCATTTGTCGTTGACGTTCGGGGCCTCAGCGCGACCGGCACTGGCGTCTTTGCCTGTGGTTACGGCGACGCTGTACTGGCAGAGCTGAGAGCGAACCTCCACAGTGCGGCCATCGCCGATGGACCTTTTGGTGTCGCTGGTGCGGATGCTGAAAGGGTGCGCGACATGGCCCATGTCTCCTTAACGGTCTTTAGGGGGATCGGCGAGCCAGAACCAGAATTGGTGGCTCTCGTTGACCGAGCCAGGCACCAGGTATTCGGTACACTCCGAATCGCCGAACTGTCGCTTGTCAGCTACGTCTGGATGGACGACGCATTGACAATGCGCGAAATCGGCAAGTTTGATTTGGCCGCGAGGTCGGCGCGACCTGCGCCATGAGAACTTACACGCCTTCCCGCACGCATCCTCCCTATTCCGGGTCTTAGGATCATCGGTAATGCGAGAATCGCCCACATGAGGACTCACTTGAGAACTGTCGCGGCGATGGTCGCACTCGCCGTCTTCGCTGTCGCTTGCGACGGTGGTGGGTCCACTGATACCACCGCCCCCACCGGTTCAGACACGACCACCGGACCAGGCGGTGGTGACCCCGGTGACGCAGTGCTTTACATCGCCGATGGGTCGGCGCTCTGGCGTGTCGTGCCCGGCGAGGATCGCACCGCAGTCGTTGAGAACCTCGCCCTTGCCTTCCAGGCCTGGGCGTTGGGGGGTCTGATATGGGTGGCTGAGAGCCAGGGTCGTCTCATCGGTGTCAATCCCGATTCAGGATCAGTTGTGGTCGAATCGCAGATAGGCGAGAGCATCAACGAGATAGCAGTCGATGACACCCATGCGTGGGCTCTGGTCGGCTTCATAGGTGTCGATGCGAAGATTCTCAAGATCGACCGGTCCAGCGGTGATATCACAGCCACGGTCATTCCACCGGAAGGGAGCTACTTCTCCGACGTCGAGGTGGGGGAGGGTGCGGTATGGGCGATCGGGGGTAATCCCGAGAATCTCGGATACATCTCCAGGATCGAGCCGGCGACGGCAACTGTCACTGCGACGTATGACAGCGGGGTCTTCGCCAGACGGATCGTGCCCGGTTTCGGATCGGTCTGGGTGATAGGAGACGAGTACTCCAACACGGGCGGTTCCGGATTGGGTCTGGTGCGTTTGAACCCGGCAAACGGCGACGAGGAGGCACGGATCCATGTTGCTGATGGGAGGGGGATACCCGACCTGGCGATCGGATACAACGCGGTGTGGCTGACGGACACTTTGGGCGCGGCAGTGGTGCGTGTCGATCCGTCCACGAATGAGGTCGTCACCCGGGTCAATATCGGCCAGCCGGGACAGGATCTCTATGAGCTTGATATGGCCGGAGGTCTGGTCTGGGCGGGTAACCCGTTCGAGGGTCGGATCTATTCGATAGACCCAGTGACCAATGAGTCGCGCCAGGGTCTCCAGGGCGCCGCCACTAAAGGTGTCGCCTTCGGTCAGTAACCCGTTCCGGACCGTCGGGTCGTCTGATCCTTAGCCCCGGATGGCTTTCACGTGATAGCACCCGATCGGGGCTGAGATCCCCTTCAAGATCAGCTCACCCACGGGCTCGGCTTCGACCAGATCCATGACACTCCGGTATGTTTCGGGGCCGACCAGGACCATCCCTGGCGTGGCCCGGGTCTGGAGTCTCGATGCCAGATTCACCGCATCCCCGATCACTGTGAAGGTCCGTGCCTCGTCGCTGCCCACATTTCCGATGAAGGCCTCGCCGGTGTTGACCCCGATCCGGAACAGCGGGGCATCCTGCAGTCCTTCCTCGTTGCGGAGACCGGCGACGGCCTCCTGAATCCGAAGCGCCGACCGCACCGCGCGGAGCGCATGGTCCGGCTGGGGGTCTGGCGCGTTGAACACGGCGAGAATGGCGTCGCCACCGAAGGAGAGGACCGCTCCACCCTCGGCGATCACCGTTGGCACCACCACCTCGAAGTAGCGGTTGAGGATCGCTGCCACCTCCTCGGGAGTCATCGTCCGCGACATCGGGGTGAAGCCTTCGAGATCGGCGAAGACCACGGAGACCGAGGCTGCCTCACCGCCGAGATTGGACACCTCAGGGTCGGCGATCATCTTCTCGGCCACCCTCGGCGACAGGTAGGTGCGCAGCAAGCGCTCCACGTCGCCACGTAAGGCGTCGATGGTCACCCGCTGAATGAACCCGGTGCGACTCTCCGCCTCCATCTGCCGGACCCCGAGCACACCCATCACCAGCGCCGAAGCGAAGACGAAGGTTTGAGGGAAGGTCCCCGACGACCCGGTCCCAATGCTCATGGCCAGGAACACGGATACGTAGATCGTGGCCATGATCACCGAGATGATGAACCTGAGCTGCATCACCACGAACGAGAAGGTTGCGATCAGCATGGCCCCGAGGGCTGCCAGCAGGTCGAACCGGTCCAGTGCGGCGGTGAACCAGAAGAAGGCGAGGATGGCGATCGAGTTGGCCAGTGCGCCGACCACCTGGAGCTGGATGTATGACCGCGCCTGGCGGACGACGAAGTACCCGACCAGGTTGATCAACGCCATGCTCACCGTAACGGTGTAGGCGATCCTCGGGTCGGCCCCGACAAATCTGTGTGCGATCACCCCTCCAACCAGCCAAAGGACGATCCCGGACAGGGTGGCCTCCCTCATGCGTTTCTGGCTGGCTTCGACCAGGCTGTCCCGATACCCCCGCTCCAGGTCAGGGTTGTAAAAGGTCAACGTTACCGGATTCTGCAGGGAGGACCCCGGGGGTGTGGACACGGGAGGCGAGAGTAGGGGAGTCTGCGGTGCCGTGCGGTATGGACGGCCGAATTGAGCCAACCCCGACTCAATTTCCGCAACCGAGGTGCCGAAATGTCTATGTGGAATCCTCCCTCCACCGTTGGGCCCTGCCCGGGCCGGTAATCGTCGTCCTTCTTTTCGGGGCCGTCGCCGCCTATCTGTCCCCCGGTCTTGGCGAAACGGTTGGACCACCCGGATTGGCCGTCGGAGTCGGGCTGGCGTCGGTGCTGCTCTACCGGCGGTCGGCGAGCCTCGACCGTCCGGAGCGAGGGGCCTGGCGCTCCCTGGCATTAGGAATGGCCCCGATCGCTATCGGGATCACGGTCCTGATCGGACTGAACTTGCTCGGGTTGAACCCGCCCGCATTCGGACCCGTGGATATTGCTTTTCTGGTCGGGTATGGCTTCTTCGTCGTGGCCGCATACCGTCTGGTCCGGGCCGAGAGCGACGGGCGGTCCTGGTATCTGACGTTGTTGGACGCTCTGGTCGGGGCGGTCGCCCTGGGAGCGTTGGGTTGGCTCTATGTTTACCGGGGGTTCCTCATGGGTCTGGAGGACGTTCCCACATGGGAAACCCTGATCGCCGCGGCATACCCGGTTCTGGATGTGGCGGTGCTGATCCTTCTCATGATCTTGATGCTCCGACGGAGCCATTTTCACTGGGATCCGAGACTGGCTCTTCTCACCATCGCCATCATGTTCCAGGCCTCCGCCGACCTGATGTACATGCATCAGGGACTCGGTCAGAGCTTCGCTGGCGCCGAACCGGTCTACTGGCTGTTCTTGGGGTCGGCGGCACTGCTCGTCGCCACCGGCGCGATCGTCGACCGAAGGCCTGCGCGGCGGGAGTTTCCAGAGCGAAGCACTCCGGTCATGGCCCTGATGTGGCCCTATCTGATGGTGGTTGCCCTCCTCGTGGCCCATGTCTACCACTACCACTCGCTGTCTACTGAGTCCGACAGCGTCGTCCTCCTCGACGCCCTCCTGGTCATCGGTGGTCTGGCCCTGATCCGACAGCTGGTGACCACCCAACGACATCGGACAAAGGTCGAGGAGCAGCGGTCCGAACTGGTGGCGTCGGTGAGCCATGAGCTGCGCACCCCCTTGACCGCGATGGTCGGGTACCTGGCCCTGCTGGAGCATGAAGACGAAGAGTTCCCACCGGAAGCCCGCACCGAGATGATCGCCGAGGCAGCCAGCCAGGCACGGCACATGGCCCGACTCGTCTCGGACCTGGTAATGCTGGCCCGCGGGGGCAATCAGCTCGTGCCCCTTGAGATCTCCGAGACCGAGGTTTCTTCGATCCTCACCGGCGCTCTAAGCGGGATCGATCCCGAGTCAACCCGAATCGAGGAACGCTTCGCTGGTGACGCCGTCGTCCGGGTCGACGGTGATCGGGTCCGCCAGGCGGTGAGCAACATGCTGACCAATGCCGTCAAGTACGGAGGCGACACGGCGGTAGTCACGGGACGGGCCACCGGATCGGAATTGACCATCGAGGTCCACGACAACGGCTCTGGTCTCCCGGTCCGCTACCAGGTCTCGGTCTGGCAGCGCTTTGAGAGGGGAGCGCAACGTCTCAGCTCTCGGAAGCCGGGTATGGGGATCGGGCTTTCGATCGTCAAGGCTGTTGCTGAGGCCCACGGTGGTCAGGCCGGGTATCGCACATCCGACCTGCTCGGTGGTGCCTGCTTCTGGCTGACCATCCCGGGGTGCGTCGTGGGCCGCGCCAGGGGCACTTCGATCCCCGATATGCGACCGCCTACGCCGGTCGATCTGGCCCGTCGTTCATTCCGCCGGTAGGCGGCTTCCGACTACCTGGCCCGGTCCCACCAATTGAGCACCCTGGTCCCGTAGAAGGTGAGCCACTTCGAAGGTTCGCCGGCTGGCGCGTCGACCTCGAACCAGACCCGACCGGGGTGACGACCCTCCTGCATCCATGTCCCATCGGGTTGACGGGCGGCACG
>CAYNSP010000097.1:5662-6012 GCA_964400035.1 uncultured Acidimicrobiaceae bacterium
GGATGAACCGTCGAATTCGGAGGCCTGGCGGAAGTAGTCGGTCGCCTTGAGCACGCTGTAGAACCATCGGAACGGGTAGACGTAGTGATTGACCCACTCGACCACCGGCTCACCGGTCGACAACCTCCGGTACAGGTTGCGCTCCAGCAGATACCCCTCACCGGCACGTCTCGCCTCGCTGATCCCATCGTTGCGACCGGCCTTCCGCTCGTACTCGAGCAGGCCAATCAGTGAGTTGAGTGTGGAGTTGAACGAAGACCGGGTCGAACCCTCCACCCACTCACAGTTCCACCCGCCGTCGGGGAGTTGACGCTCGATGAACCATCGGGCGATGCCTTCGACATAGGCAC
>CAYNSP010000098.1:0-5273 GCA_964400035.1 uncultured Acidimicrobiaceae bacterium
GGGTGGGACTCACCGAGACGGTCAAGCTGCGGCACGAAGTCCGTCTCGGGCCGGTGAACCTCAAACCCAGCCAGGAGGTCCGGTTGTCCCGTCTCCAGCCCCGGGCCGTCCTCAGGGCCGCCGAGGGTGTTTTGTTCATCCCGGCACCGAGCCCGATCATCCCCGGTCTGCTGGCATTTCTCCGGGAAATGTGGCCTGTCGAGGAGTAGAAGACGCCGGAACTCCGGTACCACTAACGGATGGTGCACCCCTACCATCTGCGGGTTCACCCTCACTTAAAGGAACCTCACCCGTGAAAAAACTGTCCGCTCTGGCACTTGTCTCGGTCCTGTTCATCTCCGCATGTGGAGCGGGCCCGGGGACAGCCGCCATCACCATCGACGGTGTCTCCACCACCAAGGGCGAGATCGACTCGATGTTCATTCGGCCGTCCACACCGATCACCAAGGAGCGCTTCGCCACCGACCTCAACTTCTTCGTCCAGTGGACCCTGGTGACTCAGGCCGTCAAAGATCGGTGGGGTGTCGAGTTCTCGGCCGAGGAGATCGAAGCTGAAGCGCAAGCGGTCGTTGAAGAACTGGCCAACACCGGTGAGACCAGAGAGGCCTTCCTGACCAGGGCAGGGGTCACCGAGCTGTATCTCCAGAGGCACGCCCACCTGCAGCTCCTCGACGCCATCATCACCAGCAAGCTGACCGAGGAGCTCACCCCGAACATCGAGCGGGCGACCGCCGACGACTTCGACGAAGACGACATCAAGGCCGGGCGTGAGGCCCAGTCGGAGGTCTGCGCCGCCCACATTCTGGCCACCAACCTGAGCGGGATGTCGGCTGACGAATTGGCCGCTGCCAAGCCGGCGGCCAAGACCCAGGCCGAGGAGCTGATCGATCGGATCCTGGCGGGGGAGAAGTTCGAAGATCTCGCCAAGGAGTACGGCAAGGACGGCACCGCAGCCCAGGGTGGGGACCTCGGATGTGCCGCTCCGGCCGGCTATGTGACCGGGTTCCGGGAGGCGATCATGACGATCCCCGTGGGTAGCGTCCACCCCGAGCCGATCGAGTCACAGTTCGGATTCCATGTCGTAATGGTTTCCAAGAGGACCATCCCGTCTGATGACGAGATCGTGGAGAAGCTCATCGAGGACAAGTTCAAGGCGGATCTCGACAAGGAGATCGCGGCCGACGCCGAGGAATGGCTGGTCGGGTTCCTCCGGCAGGCCAACATCGAAGTGAACAAGAGGTTCGGCACGTGGACCACCGACCCGACGCCGGCGGTCCTCCCTCCCGACGCCTGATCAATTGATCACGGTCGTCGGTCTCGGTCCAGGGGATCTCCACCGGATGGCGTCACCCATCCGGGAAATGATCCTCGATCCATCGAGAACGGTGATCGTTCGCACGTTGAAGCACCCCGCTGCCGAGCAGCTGGCCGCGCTGCGTCAGGTGGTCACCTGCGACGACCTGTACGAGGCGGGCACCTATCCGCAGGTCTACAAGGCCATCGTCGAACGGGTTGTCTCCGCCTCGGCTGAAGGCCCGGTCATCTACGCGGTCCCGGGCAGCCCGATGATGGGGGAGTTTGCCGTTCGCGATCTGATCGCTTCGGATCATCCCGTCGAGGTGATACCCGGAGAGTCGTTCGTCGACGCCGTGCTCGCCCACGTCGGATACGACCCCTTCGACCGCGGCCTGCAGGTCTTGAACGGGCACCAACTGCCCGACCCCCTGGTTCTGGACAAACCGACGATCATCGGTCATCTCGACCGCCCGGAAGGGCTGGCCGATGTGGCCGCAGCCGTGGACCGGGTCATCCCGGAGGGCACGACGGTGACGCTCCTTGTGGATGCGGGTAGTCCGGACCTGATCGTCGAAGAAGTCGAGCCCTCACGGATCGACCCCGGGCGCGCCGGGAACCGGACCTCGATGTTCATCGACACCGAACCGGGTGGGCTTATAGGCGCGGTGCACACCATGCGACGGCTGAGGCGAGAGTGTCCGTGGGACGGGGAGCAGACCCACCAGAGCATCGTCAAGAACCTGATCGAAGAGACCTACGAGTTCATCGAGGCGATCCGTCAGCTACCCGAGGACGGGGAGATCGACTGGGTCGCATATGCCAGGGTCGAAGAGGAACTCGGTGACGTACTCCTTCTCGTCCTTTTCAACGAGGTGATCGCCAGGGACGTTGGAGCTTTCGATATCGACTCCGCCGCCGAGGTCCTCCGTCAGAAGCTGGTGCGCCGACACCCTCACGTCTTCGGGGAGGTCGTGGTCGAGTCGGCATCGGAGGTCAAGGCCAACTGGGACCGGATCAAGCAGGAAGAGAAGGGCGAGGGTCAGCAGCGGTCTGCCCTTGACGGCGTGCCTTCCGAGATGCCCGCCCTCTACCGGGCCTCCAAGCTGGGCAATCGGGCGGCCAAGGTGGGGTTCGACTGGGACAACGCCAGCCAGGTGATCGAGAAGGTCCACGAAGAGCTCGGGGAACTCGAGGCTGCCATCTCCGGGGAGGGAAGTGTCGAGGATGAACTCGGAGACCTCCTATTCACTGTGGTCAATGTCGCCCGACACCTTGGAGTCGACCCCGAGCTGGCACTCCAGGAGACCAACGACCGTGTCATTGCCAGGTTCAAGCGGATGGAGGCCGAAGGCCCGCTCGACGGCCTCGATATCGGCACCCTCAACGAACGCTGGAAACGGGCCAAGTAGCCGTCTCCTCCGGTGGAGGTCCGGTGCCTCTAACAAGCAGCCGGCGGCTGTTAGTTTGACGGGGCCATGTCCAGATCGATTATTGAGCGCGTCCATGCTCGGATGGTCCTCGACTCCAGAGGCAACCCGACCGTTGAAGCCGAAGTCGAGACGTCCAATGGTTTCGGCCGGGCGATCAGCCCCTCCGGCGCCTCCACCGGCACCTATGAGGCGGTCGAGTTGCGCGATGGCGGCGACGGATGGATGGGCAAAGGTGTCAACAAGGCCGTAGGCCACGTCAATCGTGAGATCGCTCCGGCGCTCCTCGGTCGTGATGCCACCCGGCAGGAGGAGATCGACCTCTTCCTGAACGATCTCGACGGGACACCGGACAAGTCCCGTCTCGGTGCGAACGCCACCCTCGCCGTTTCCCTGGCGGTGGCCCGCGCCGCAGCAGCAGGCGTCGGGCTCCCGCTCTACCGGTATCTCGGTGGCCCTTCGGCCCGTGTCCTCCCGGTGCCGTGCCTCAACGTACTCAACGGTGGAGCCCACGCCGCCAACTCGGTCGACATCCAGGAGTTCATGCTGGTACCGGCCGGTCTTCCCACCTATGCAGAGGCCCTTCGGGCCGGTGTCGAGGTGTATCACGCCTTGAAGAAGGTCCTGGCCGGGCGGGGTCTCGCCACCAACGTGGGGGACGAAGGCGGGTTCGCTCCCGATCTGGCCACCAACGAGGCCGCACTCGAACTCCTGGTCACTGCAATCGACGCAGCCGGCTACGAACTCGGTGGTCAGGTGGCGCTGGCACTCGACGTGGCTGCCACCGAGATCCATCGTGAGGGCAAGTATCAGCTCGAAGGGCGGGAACTCACCTCTGCCGAGATGGTCGACTACCTGGCCGGGTTGGTCGACCGATACCCGCTGGTCTCCATCGAGGACGGCATGGCCGAAGATGACTGGGAAGGGTGGAAGTACCTCACCAAGAAGATCGGTGACCGGGTCCAGTTGGTCGGCGATGACATCTTCGTCACCAATGAGGATCTCCTCCGCCGTGGCATCGCTGAGGGAACGGCCAACGCGATCCTGATCAAGGTCAACCAGATCGGGACGGTGTCCGAGACCCTGCACACGATGGATATCGCCAAGCAGGCTGGCTACGGCCGGATGGTGAGTCACCGCAGCGGAGAGACCGAGGATGTCTTCATTTCCCACCTTGCGGTGGCGACGAACTCCGGCCAGATGAAGACGGGGGCTCCCGCGCGGGGGGAGCGGACCGCAAAGTACAACCAACTACTCCGCATCGAGGAGCGGCTCGGTTCGGAAGCCCGGTTCTCCGGGTGGGATCCGTTCAGGAGAGGCCGTTGAGGATGTTCCGGCGTCGGGGCGGGTTCATGGTTGCACTTCTGTTCGTGGTCATCGGTGCCGCGTTCGTGACCCAGGTCGTCCCGTACCGTCAGATCCTGGACTCGAGACACCAGGTGGAGGCGGCACGCGATCGTCTGGCTCAGCTCGAAGCGGAGAACAAGCAACTCTCTGCCGACGTCGCAGCATTGGAGACCGACCAGGAAGTGGAGAGGCTCGCCAGGGAGAAGTTTGGTTACGTCCGTCCCGGAGAGGTGGCATACGTGGTCGTCGATCCACCCGACACGGGTGACCCCACGGTGGAGGAACCGGCGGAGCAGCCGTCGGTGGACGATCGGACCTGGGTAGACAAGATCTGGGACTTCATCACCGGGGCCGATGCTGGCTCGGACGATGACGAATGACGAGCAGGTCGTAGAGACCCAGATCGGACGACCCCTCAGAGCCCCGATAACGGTTGTCTCCAGATGTCATCTCGATCTTCCGGTCGTAGTCCGGGTCCCGCCGATTCTCGATGACGGAACCCCCTTTCCGACCCTCTACTGGTTGTCCTGTCCGCTAGCGCAGACCCGAATCGGACGTCTCGAGTCGGCGGGAGGGGTGAAGCGGATGGAGGCCCGGGCAGAAGCTGACCCGGAATTTGGCGGTGGGCTGCTCGATGCCCACCGTGAATATGCGGCGGAACGCGATTCGTTGGTTCCTGACGGCGCCGATCCGGTGCCGGCGGGGGGTGTCGGGGGATCCCGAGCCGGGGTGAAATGTCTTCACGCTCACTACGCCCACACCAGGAGTGGGGGCAGGAATCCGGTCGGATACCTTGTCCAGCAGTGGATCGAACCCCTCGATTGCCTGGTCCCGTGTGTGGTCGACGGGGAGCCGAACCCGGAGTGGAGCAGTCGCCCTTGAAAGTCGCCGCGGTCGACATCGGCACCAACTCGATGCGAATGCTGATCTCCGACGGGGAGACCGAGATCGGACGATGGGAGACGATCACCGGGTTGGGGCGTGGTGTCGACAGGACAGGCACCCTGTCGGAAGATCGGATCCAGGCAAGCCTCGACGTCTTCGAGACCTATGGCCGGATTATGGACGACCTGGGCGTCGGCCGGCGGATGGCGATTGCGACCTCGGCTTCCCGTGACGCCGCCAACCGGGAGGAGTTCTTCGATCGCGCCGAGGCGGCCCTCGGGGTGCGACCCATTCTGATCAGCGGCGAACGCGAAGCCC
>CAYNSP010000098.1:5283-5975 GCA_964400035.1 uncultured Acidimicrobiaceae bacterium
GATTGGCAATCGCGCGCGCCGCGCGCTCTGGCTCGAACGCGAAGCCCGTCTCGCATATGCCGGTGCGACCGGGTGGTATCAGGGTCCGGGGCCGGTCCTGGTCTCGGATATCGGTGGGGGAAGCACCGAGTTCGTTACCGCGGAGGGGGGAGTCTCGGTTGACATCGGGTCGGTGCGTCTCACCGAACGTGTCCTTCCGGATCGCCCGGCTTCGATTGAGCAGGTCGAGACGGCGAGGGAGCATGTGCGTGGACTGTTCTACGAGGTTCCGATCGGAGAGGTGGGGTCGCTGATCGGTGTCGCGGGGACCTGGACAGAGGTTCCTTCCATCGCCCGGGGCCTTCCGGCCGACACCAACACTCACGGGATGCCAGTCCGGGGGGAGGAAGTGAGTCGGGCCGTCGAGTTGCTGGCAGGGCTGACCATCGCCGAGACCGAGACTCTGGGCACACTCAACCCGAAACGGGCGCCAGTGATCCTGGGTGGGATGATCGTGGCAGAGATGGTGATGGAGAAAGTCGGTGTCGATGAGGCAGTGGTGTCGGTCCACGACACCCTCGACGGGGTGGTAGACGAGTTGTTGGCGTAGGCGATTCCAGCCGTGTGCACAGACTGGGTTCACGGGCCTCTCTGTGCACACGCAAAGCACCTACTCTGACGACTGGCCCGGGTGGCGGAACGGTAGACGCGAG
>CAYNSP010000099.1:0-5702 GCA_964400035.1 uncultured Acidimicrobiaceae bacterium
ATCGAGGTGCCGGACGAGATCCCCGAGCCTAAGCCGGTGATCGAGACCATATACAGGGAATCGGCTCATGCTCCGGCCGGTGTCTGGGGGGCGCTGGTGTACTGGGCGAGATCATTGGTCGGTTGGTGACCGGGTTCGACTTCGCCGTCGAGGTCATCCCCGAGGGTGACCTGCAGTCACGGGTCAAGGAACTCGGGGCAGCCATCGAGATCGACTACCGCGGTCGCGACCCTTTGTTCGTGGTTGTCCTCAAAGGTTCGATCCCGTTCGGTGCGGATCTTGTCCGCAGTGTCGGTATCCCGTCGGAGGTCGAGTTCCTCGGCCTCAACCGCTTCGGTGGCAGCGGGCGGATCTCAATCGCCATGGACCTGTTGACACCGGTGTTCGACCGGCATGTCATCCTGGTCGAGGACATCATCGACACCGGTCTGACACTGGGCGTCCTGAGACGGATGATGAGGGATAGGGGAGCGGCCTCGGTGTCGACAGTCGCGCTTCTCGACAAGTCGCGTCGGCGGGTAACCGAGATCCCCATCGAGTACCGGGGGTTCGAGGTGGGCGATGAGTACCTGATCGGATATGGCCTCGACTGGAAGGGGCTGTACCGGAATCTCCCCTCGATCTGGGCGATGCTCGACCCGGCCGTATTCGACCGCCAGCCCCGGGTGCTGGCAGACGCACTCGGGTGGGGCTGAGACACTCTCGACCGGAGACAAACTACGGCCCGCCACTAGTCTGGAGGCATGCCCGGCAATGGTCGACTCATCCCGATGGAGGTGGTCGGAGTCCGCGTTGAGCTGGCAACAAGCACGCCCATCGTCCTGCTCAAGGAGACCGACGGCGACCGTTACCTTCCCATCTGGATCGGCGCCTCCGAGGCCACCTCGATAGCGACGGCGCTGGAAGGGATCACCACCCCACGTCCGCTGACCCACGATTTGATGCGTTCGATGCTCGATGCGGTCGGTGTGCTGGCCACCCGGGTTGTGCTCACCGAACTCCGCGATCGGATCTACTACGCCGACCTTGCCCTCGATGCCTCCGGTACCGAGGTGAAGGTGTCGTCACGGCCCTCAGATGCGATTGCCCTGGCTGTCCGCACCGGCACCCCCATCTTTGCCCTCGCAGGTCTCATCGACGAGGCCGGCATCTACTACGAGGAGGATGCCGACCCAGAAGAGGAAGTGGCGAGGTTCCGCGAGTTCCTGGAAGAGGCGACCATCGAAGACTTCCTCGGGGGAGAACAGGACCGCTGACGAGTTTTCCACAGGAAATCGTTGACAGCCCCACCCGGGAAGGGTTAGCTTGCTCAAGGCGGAGTTACACTGGTGTAACCCGGAGGAGTCAATGTCTACGGAAATTGCGGGCTATCGCGCACCTCAGGTGCAGAAGTTGGTCGGGATCACATACCGTCAGCTCGACTATTGGGCGCGGACCGGTTTGCTGGTCCCGTCAGTTCAGGAAGCCACAGGCTCCGGGTCGCAGCGTCTCTACTCGTTCACAGACGTGGTCCAGTTGAAGGTCATCAAACGTCTCCTCGATGCCGGGATGAGCTTGAAGAAGATCCGATCGGCGGTGGAGATCCTCAGGGAACAACTCGACAGCAAACAGCCACTCGCCGACGTGACCCTTCTCAGCGACGGACAGACCATCTACGCAGCTCATTCCGAGGAAGAGGTCGTCGACGTCTTCAGAAGGGGACAGGGAGTTTTCGGAATCGCCATCGGACCCGTTCAGCACGAGGTCGAGGGTGACATCCATGAGCTCTACCCTGAAGAGCCAGAGTACGCCGGGGTGATTGAGGCAGGAGCCACCTGAACACCGAAGCACGACCGACAGCACACGAGATCGAGTTCGCTCACAACACCGAGCGGCAATTCGCTCTCCTTCTCGACTTCTACGGGGTCGTATGGGACTACGAACCCCGGAGCTTCCCAATCGAGTTCGACAACGAAGGTGAACCGATCAAATGGTTCACCCCGGACTTCTACCTCCCCGACGACGATCTCTACATCGAGATCACCACGATGAACCAGAAACTGGTGACCAAGAAGAACCGGAAGATCCGGATGCTCAAGATCCACCATTCGGAAATCAAATGCAAGATCTTCTACCAGCGGGACTATCTCCATCTGGTGGTCAAGTACGGACTCGAAGAACCGGATCACCTCGACGAGGTCGCAGTCCCCGCCCGACTACCGGGACGCCCCGAGGTGGTGCGACTCGAAGAACGGGGTGAGCGGCTGACCGGATGAGGCAGTCACCGCTCCATCACAAGAACCTCGAACTCGGAGCCCGGCTGACCGACTTCGGTGGCTGGGAGATGCCGGTTCAATACGAGGGAGTCCTCGCCGAGCACCGGGCGGTCAGGGCGAAGGCAGGCTGGTTCGATGTCAGTCATCTGGGACGGTTCGAACTCACCGGTCACGGTGCCAGGCAGGCGATCAGACATCTGCTCTGCAACGACATCGAACGGGTGGCCCCGGGCCGCTGTCAGTACACCATGATCCTCAACGAGCAGGGCGGGATCATCGACGATTTGATCGTGTGGTGGTTGGGCGAAGGCCGTTTCTGGGTGCTTCCAAACGCAGCCAACCACGACCGGGTGATGGCCATCTTCGACTCCGAGCCTGACACCAATGTCAGGGATGTCCGCGAACTGACCGCGATGATCGCTGTCCAGGGCCCCGAAGCCCCGCAGGTCATCGAGTCCATCTTCGGCACCACGCCCGGCCGCTTCCGGGTCGTCGAGACCGATTACCGGGGCCAGGTGATCCACATGGCCGGCACCGGCTATACCGGTGAGAAGGGCGCCGAGATCGTGGTGCCGTCCGTGGTGGCCGGTGATCTGGTTGACGACCTGGTCGCCACCGGGGTGACACCGGCCGGGCTCGGGGCAAGGGACACACTGCGTCTTGAAGCGGGTCTGAGTCTTTGGGGAGAAGACATCGACGAGAACACCACGCCGATCGAAGCGGGCCTCGAATTCTTCGTTGACTACGACCACGACTTCGTCGGGAAGGACGCCCTCCTCGCTCAGCGGGAGACCGGCCCCGTCCGGGGCCGGGTTGCGTTCATCCTCGACGAGCGCGGCGTCCCACGTCATGGCCACCGTCTCCGGAGTGCGAGCGGGGGAGAAGGGGTGGTCACTTCGGGCAACATGAGCCCGATGCTGGGTAAGGGTGTCGGACTCGGATACATCTCGCCGCCCGTCGCTGAAGACGAAGCGTTGGAGGTCGAGATCCGCGAGAAGTGGTTGCCGGTCCGTCAGGCGCCAACGCCGTTCCACAAGGCATGACCGAACCCCGCATCGACCGTCCTGAGATGCCGGCCGGCTATGGGGCCGACAAGGCAACGTCCTTCGTGCCTTGGGAGACCGTCGAGCAAAGACTCACCGAATCCCTTCACTACTGGTTGGCCACCACCCGACCGGATGGAAGGCCCCACGTGGTGGCCAGATGGGGCGTGTGGCTGGATGGTGCCTTCTGGTACGACGGTTCGCCCGAAACGATCCACGTGCGAAATCTGAGGAGCAACCCCAACTGCGTTCTCCATCTCGAGGACGGCGCCCGGGTCGTGCTCCTCGAGGGCGTCTCGGAGATGCCGGACCCGGTCGTCGGTGAGTTAGGGGAGCGACTGGCCGCGGCGTTCGCCGCCAAGTACGCACCGGCCTACACACCGGCACCGGATGCCTGGTCGGGCGAGATGGCCGGGGGTCTGAGGCTGATCCGGCCGGCCAAGGTGATGGCCTGGACGAATTTCCCCGATGATCTGACACGGTTCACCTTCACCACATAGGATCACCCCATGACCAGCAGGGCGACAGCCAAACCACACGACGACATCGGTGTTGAACTGGTTCGGGATTGGGAGACCGAGGGAGAGGCCAGAGCCACCGTCGTCCTGGTCCACGGTCTCGCCGAGCACTCGGGACGGTACGAGCGGACCGGGAGCCTCCTCGCTGCAGCGGGGTTCCATGTCCGGGCCTTCGACCTGATCGGGGCGGGGGCTAGCGGTGGTGCCCGCTGGGACATCGACGACTGGAGCCGCTACCACGATCAGATAGAGGCCCATGTCCGTTGGGCGCGCTCTCAGGACAAACCCGTCGTCCTGATGGGACACTCGCTGGGAGGGAACCTGGTGGTGGGCTATGTGCTCAGCGGGAGGACCAAGCCTGATCTTCTGGTCTGCTCGGCGCCCGCATTCGGTGGTGGTGCCGCCTGGCAGCGGAAGCTGGCACCGATCGGAGCCCGTCTTCTACCCACGATGGCCCTTCCCAGTGGGATCAAGGGAGAACAGCTGTCGCGGGACCCTGCCGTTGGTGAGGCCTATTTCGCCGATCCACTGGTGCACACCTCCGCAACCAACCGGCTCGGTGCGGCACTGTTCAAGTCGATGGAAGAGATCAATGCGGGTGCGTCCAGGCTCGACCTTCCCACACTGGTCCTCCATGGTGGGTCCGATCGGATAGTCCCGCCTCAGTCGACTGCGTTCCTGGCCGATCTGCCAGGAGTGGAGCGGCGTCTCTACCCGGAACTGCGACACGAGATCCTCAACGAGCCGGAGGGGCCTCAGATCGTCGCCGAGATCATCGACTGGATCGGACAGCACCTACCGGGCTGAAGGTTCAGGACGCCCAGTTGAGGATCACCTTGGCGGTGTCGCCTCTGGTGATGGCCCCGAAACCCTGATCGAACTCTTCGGCCGGGTAGCGGTGGGTGATCACCGGTGAGATGTCGACGCCACTCTGGATGAGAACGTTCATCTTGTACCAGGTGTCATACATCTCACGACCGTAGATGCCCTTGATGGTGAGCATGTTGAAGATCACCTTCGACCAGTCGATGGCGAAGCTCTCCGAGGGGATTCCGAGCATGGCGATGCTCGCCCCGTGGATGGTGTTGTCGAGGATGTCTTTCATCGCCGCCGGGGATCCCGACATCTCCAGGGCGACATCGAATCCTTCTGTCATCCCGAGTTCCTTCTGGACCTGACGCAGATCACCGTCGCGGATGTCCACGGCCCGTGACGCACCCATTTTCAGGGCCAGGTCGAGCCGGAACCTGTTGACGTCGGTGATCACCACGTTGCGGGCCCCGGCGTGGGCGGTCACCGCAGCGGCCATCAAGCCGATCGGACCGGCACCGGTGATCAATACGTCCTCGCCCAGCACCGGGAACTTGAGGGCGGTGTGGACGGCGTTGCCGAACGGGTCGAAGATGGCACCGATCTCAGGGTCGAGTCCCTCGATATGCCGCCAGACGTTCCCTTTCGGGACCACCACGTGATCGGCGAAAGCGCCAGGGATGTTCACCCCGAGCCCCTTCGGCTCCTGACAGAGGTGACGACGCCCGGCCAGACAGTTGCGACAGTGACCGCACACGACATGGCCCTCAGCGCTCACCAATTCACCCTCGACGAATCCCGAGACATTGGAGCCCAACCCGACGATATGGCCGGAGAACTCATGGCCGATGGTCATCGGTGCGGTGATCACGGTCTGTGCCCACTCATCCCACTCGTAGAGATGGAGATCGGTACCGCAGATACCGGTGCTGTGAACCCGGATCAGGACCTCATCCGGCCCGGGTTGAGGCACGGGGATTTCCTCCAGACGGAGACCGACCTCACCGGGATACTTGACCAGAGCCCTCATATCTCAGTTCTCATGGGGGCGTGAGCTTGCTGGTATGACTCCCACC
>CAYNSP010000100.1:0-5650 GCA_964400035.1 uncultured Acidimicrobiaceae bacterium
GGATCTGGTCGGGATCGTGGTGGCGTAATCGTCGAACCGGGTGAGGACCGCACCTATCCCCGTCCCCCCCAGGATCCTCTGCACCTCGAATGCGATCTGGAGATTGAGCACCTTCTCGAGGAGACCGTTCCGACCCTGGGATCCGATGTCCCGGTTCCCACCGTGTCCGGGGTCGAGGACCACTGGAGTCTGGTAGATCGGGGTCCCGCCCCGCACCGTGGTCAGATTCCCGCACGTCGAATACACCCGATAGACCCCGCTGGCGATCACCGAATCCACCGCCACCGGGATCCCCGTCGGAGTGATCAGACCCCGGATCGGGCCGGGGTCGGTGGTCGTCGTGGTCGGGACGGTGGTCGTTGTCGGCGACGTGGTCGTGGTGGTGCTCGTCGTCGAGGAACTGGTGGTGCTGGTGACCGGGGTGGTCATCGGAAACAGCGAACACCCGACCAGAGCCAGGACAGTCGGAATGGCGAGGAGTTTCCTCAAAGTCCGATGGCCTCCGCCACGGCTTTTGCCACTTCCCGGCACCGCCCACCGAGAAGACCCTGCTGGATCAGAGGGTCACCCGAGATGGGCTCGGTGAGGTCGGCATAGATCTTCAGTTTGGGCTCGGTGCCGCTGGGACGGACCAGAACCCGTCCGTGTGATCCGAGTGACAGTTCGATGAGGTCCTGTGCCCCCAGCCAGAATGGCCGACCTTCAGCACCCTCCCGATAGTCGATCACCGACTCGACCGCCATCCCGGCCACCTCAGCGGGCGGGTTGCTGCCCAACCGCTCCACCGCCGCCTTTAGCTCGCCAGGTCCGCCTGACACCGTGTGCTGACCACTGGCCCAAACCCCTACCTGCTCCCAGAGCGAGACCAGGCGATCCCAGATCGTCTCCCCGGCCTCGGCAAGGGCTGCGACCAGGTCACAGAAGACCAGGGCGGCCGACATGCCGTCTTTGTCCCGAACCACCTTCCCCACCGTGTACCCGAGTGCCTCCTCGTACCCGAAGACGAACTGCCCCTCCCCCGCTTCCTCCATGGCGAGCCCGGCATTGACGATCCACTTGAATCCGGTCAGGGTCGCCTCGTGACGTGCTCCGTAGAGGTCCGCCAGTCGGGACAGCATCGGGCTGGAGACGATCGAACTGACCACGATGGGGGTGGTCGTGCTGCGATGGTGACGGAGCACAACGTCTCCGAGGAGACAACCGAGATCGTTCCCGGTGAGGATCCGCCACTCCCCCGCCAGAGGCAACGCTGCAGCGAGACGGTCGGCGTCAGGGTCGTTGGCGATGATCAGGTCTGCGTCATTCGCCCTGGCCGTGGCGATTGCGAGATCGAGGGCACCCGGCTCCTCAGGATTGGGGAAGGAGACCGTCGGAAATGTGCCGTCCGGCTCGAACTGTTGATCGACCGGGATGACCCCGTAGTGGCCTCCCTGGGTCAGGAGACGGGCCACCGGAAGCCCACCGACACCATGGATCGGGGTGTAGACGATCTTCAGGTCGGACCTTCGTGGGATCGGTCGCACTGTCTCCACCTCGGCCTGATAACGCCCGAAGAGCTCCGGGGAGATCGGTTCGACCAGGTCCGACTGATACGGAAATTCGAGGTCCACCCTGGGGATCTTCGATGCCGGTGGCGCCGTCCTGATCCGCGCCTCGATGTCGACGTCCACGGGCGGGATGATCTGGGCGGCATTCGACGCATACACCTTGTACCCGTTGTCTTCAGGAGGGTTGTGGGATGCCGTGATGACCACCGCGGCGGCGGCACCGTGATACCGGGCGGCATAGGCAACCAGGGGCGTTGGAGTCGGTTCCGGCCAGTAGAGGACCTTGAATCCGGATGCGGCGAGCACTCCGGCCACGTCCTCAGCAAACCGCTGGCTGCTGGGTCGGGCGTCGAACCCCAGTACCACGGTCGTCCCCTGCGGCAACGACCCGGCCAGACCGTAGGTGGTCCGGATCACCACCGCCCGATTCATCCGCGCCGGGCCGGCTCCGACCTTGCCCCTGATACCTGCGGTCCCGAACCCGAGGGCAGGGGTGAAATGGGATTCCAACGTGTCAGTATCCCCGGCGGCGATCAGGGACTCGATGATCGAGCGGGTTTCGGGGTCCGGATCTGAGGCTGCCCAGTCCCTGGCGAGGGTGAGGATGTCCGTCATCGGGACGTCTGCTGCCAACGCCAGGAGTCGGCACACATTTCGGCCAGATTCCTGGTCGCCACCCAGCCCAGTTCGCGGTTCGCCCGGGAGACATCCGCCCAGGAGGCCGCCACGTCCCCGGATCGGCGGTCCACGATCTCATACGGGACGGGTTTGCCTGACTCCTCCTCGTATGCCCCGATCACTTCGAGAACCGAGTGCCCGGTGCCGGTGCCAAGGTTGTAGGTGTGGACGCCGGGGGTCTTGCCAACACTGTTGAGGGCAGCCACATGACCTTCGGCGAGGTCGACGACATGGACGTAGTCGCGGATACCTGTGCCGTCCGGTGTCGGATAGTCGTTCCCGAACACCTGCACCCTGGGCAACAGTCCTGCCGCCACCCTGGCCACATACGGCATCAGGTTGTTCGGTACACCCCGGGGTTCCTCACCGATCAGGGCGCTGGGATGGGCTCCCACGGGGTTGAAATAGCGAAGGAGACTGATGCTCCACGCCCGGTTCGCCGTTTGGAAGTCGGTGAGGACACGCTCCATCATCAGCTTGGTCCACCCGTAGGGGTTGACCGCCTGGCCCAAGGGCATGTCCTCGGTGACAGGAAGGGTTTCAGGGTCGCCGTAGACGGTGGCCGAAGAGCTGAACACGAAACAACGAAGGTCGGTGTGTTGTAACGCCTCGAGAAGGATGATCGTCCCGCTTACGTTGTTGTCGTAGTAACGGAGTGGCTGTTCGACCGACTCCCCCACTGCCTTCAATGCGGCGAAATGGATGCAGGCGTCGAATCCGGTGGAGACAAGCTGATCCATCGCCTCGCGATCACGGATGTCGAGCTGGTGAAACTCCGGTGTTTCCCCGATTATCCGGGCGATACGGTCCAGCACCGACCGGCTCGAGTTGGAGAGGTTGTCGACGATCACCGGTTCATGACCGGCCTCGGCAAGCGAGACCACGGTGTGACTCCCGATGAAGCCCGTACCTCCGGTGACCAGGACACGCATTGGGGAGCAGGTTAGGAGGGGGTGGTCACCTACCTGCGGGTATTCAGGCCGAAGGCAGCGAGAGTACGAAGCAGGTCATTTCGTTGGCCCGACGGTAGGTCAGGTCCCCGTTCATGAGCCGGGCCAGCCTCCGTGCCACCGAGAGACCGAGTCCGACCGATGTGGGATGCTCGGGGCCCGAGCCTCGTTCGAACGGACGGAAGATCCTCTCCACATCCTCTGAGTCGATCGGTGGGCCACTGTCGCACACCCGGACCTCGAGACGGTCGCCGATAACCTCGATCTGCATCGCCACGTCCTCGCCCCCGTACCGGAGGGCATTGCTGACCAGGTTGCGGAGGATCTGACGGGTGCGACGGGGGTCGGCATAGACCCGTGCCTCCTCTCCACGGACTTCGACCGTCACCGGGTGGTCCACCACCTCGAGGACACGCTCGGCTTGCTTCACCATGTCGAATACCTGTGGAGCGACACTCACCCGACTTACGTCGTCCCGGTATGCCACGAGGAGGTCTTCGATCAGCCACGAGGCGTCCTCCGCCTGACGGGCGATCAGGTTTGCGATGTCCCGTCGATCCTCGTCACTGAAGGTGTCGTAGTTGGCGGCCAGCTCCTCCCCCAGTCCCACTACTACCGCGATCGGATTTCTCAATTCGTGGGAGACGGTGGCGAGGAATTCGTCCTTGGCCTTTCGGGCCTCCATCTTGGCGGTCACATCGATGAGGGCACCGTCGAAGTAGATGATCTTGCCCTTCTCGTCGTAGACGGCACGGGCGGTGTCCTGAACCCAGAAGGTGGATCCGTCGGGTCGTCGCATCTCCACGTCGAAATCGTGCACCACCCCGAAGACTTCCATCATCTCCACCCATTGGACCCGGGTAGACGGGTCGACATAGGTGACGTCGACCCTCTTCAGACTGTCGTGCATATCGGCGACGTCGGCGAAACCGAGAAGCTGGGCGAGCGCGGGATTCCCCGAGATCAACCGACCGTCGGGGGTTGTCCGGTACAGAGCAACCGGAATGCGCATGATGAATTCAGATGGTGCGTCCATGAGTCTTCTGACCCCTACCTGAGACCGATATTTATCGGCATCTTGCGCCGATTTCTCAAATGGGCCGCCAACGTCACCCGTTTCACTGTGAATCGGCGTGGGCATGGAAGATCAGATGCCGAGTGGTAGCTGCATCTGGGCGTCGGGGCGGATATGGCGTTCCAGCCCGTTCCACATCAGATGGTCCATGAACACCCAGGATCTGCGGTGGATGGCCGACGGACCCAGAGCCTGCAGGGCGGCTTTGTGGGTCGGGCACGGGTAGCCCTTGTTGGCCTCGAAGTTGTAGGCGGGATACTGGTCGGCCAGGTCCCTCATCATCCGATCCCTGGTCACCTTGGCGAGGATCGAGGCGGATGCGATCGACAGTGAGGTTTGATCGCCACGGACGATCCGCCGGGCCCCACCCACGAAGTCCCAATTGCCGTCAACCAGGATGTGGTCGGGGGTGAGACCGAGTTGGTCCAGTGCCCGCCTGGCCGCCAGACGTTGCGCTTCAGACATCCCGAGACGGTCACATTCCTCATGCGTGGCATGCCCGATTGCCCAGGCCTCACACCAGTTGGCGACCCGTTCGAACAGTGCCTCCCGTTCGCTCTCCAGGAGCATCTTGGAGTCCCTCACCTTGTACACCCGACGGTCCTTTGGCACGATCGCCGCACCGATGGTGAGCGGACCGGCCCACGCTCCCCTACCCACTTCGTCGATACCGACCACGACGCCGCCTGTGATCGACCAGAGCTCTCGTTCAACGTCCAGACCCGGCGACCTCCGCTTGAGACTGGGGCGGAGTTTGGGAGCGGTCGTCATGGGTGTGAAGGGTAGGACGTCATCCCGCTATTTCAGTTCCATCGGGGATTGTCGGGGTAGGTCGAGAGGATCGCCAGGATCCCGGGTTGCCGTTGTAGCACCCTCTGCCAGAGAGTTTCGGTTCTACCGAACGGATCGTCCGGGGCGGCGTCGAGCACAAACCACGATCCCTCCTCGAGTTCGGCTTCGAGCTGGCCCGGCGCCCAACCTGAGTATCCCGAGTAGACCTTGACGGTCGGTGAGTCGGGGTTTGGAGGTTCGGTCATATCGATCATTTCGAGACCGGCAGCGCCGATCCCCTTACCTTCCCGGGCACGACCCAGACCGATCGCCACTTCGGGCTCGACCGGGCCCCCGTAATGGATCAGTCCCGGCCTGGATATCCGGTCGGCCCACTCCGGCAGATAGCGCTCCGCCGGCTCATCGATCTCTCGATTGAGGACCAATCCAAGAGCACCGTCGGTCTCGTCGTGGACGAAGATGAGGACCACGGCCCGATAGAAGTTCGGGTCGAGGAGCCGGGGTGAGGCGACGAGCAGCTTTCCGGCTATCGAGTTCATCCTGCCCATCGTGCCACAACACCGTGGATTCGATACCCACGCGATGGTCACCACCTCAGAGGCCCCTGT
>CAYNSP010000101.1:0-5534 GCA_964400035.1 uncultured Acidimicrobiaceae bacterium
CGGAGCCGTAATCAATTTCCTCCTGGTGGCCATCGTCGTCTTCATGATGGTGAAGGCGTACAACCGGATGAAGAAGACCACCGACGAAGCTCCCGCTGCCCCCTCGGAAGAGGTGGTTCTCCTCACCGAGATCAGGGACGCACTCAGGTCACGCTGAACCCTCAGTATTCGTAGAACCCACGGCCGGTCTTCCGGCCGTGGAGTCCTGCCTCGACCATCCGGGCGAGGAGGGGAGGCGCTGAGTACAGGGGTTCCTTGAACTCGTCGAAAAGGACATCGGCAACGAACTTGGTGGTGTCGAGTCCGACGAAATCGGTCAGTTCCAGCGGTCCCATCGGGTGATTGGCGCCGAGACGCATGCCTGCGTCGATGTCTTCCCGGGTGGCGACGCCGGCCTCGAGCATGCGGATCGCCGAAAGCATGTACGGGATGAGGAGCATGTTGACCACGAATCCGGCGCGGTCACGGGCCCTAATGACCGTCTTGCCGAGACTCTCGGCGAAGGCCTGTGCCTGTGCCGCAGTCGCATCAGATGAGGTCACCGTCGTCACCAGTTCGACCAATGCCATCACCGGAACCGGGTTGAAGAAGTGGAGTCCGACCACCTTGTCGGGTCGACCGGTTGCTGCTGCCAGCCTCGTGATCGGGATCGAGGAGGTGTTCGAGGCCAGGATGGTGTCGGGAGTGGTCACCCTGTCGAGTTCTGCGAACAGGTCCCTCTTGATCGGCTCGTTCTCGGTGGCGGCTTCAACGATCAGTTCCCGGTCGGCCTGGTCTTCGAGGTCAGTGGAGACACGGATCCGGGATAGCACCATCTCCATCTCTGCCGATTCGAGCTTGCCCCGCTCCACAGCCCGCGCCAGTGACTTCTCGATCCGGCTCATTGCGGCCGCCGCGGTCTCTTGATTGATCTCGTGGACCACCACGTCGTAACCGGACCGGGCGGAGACTTCAGCGATCCCCGACCCCATCAATCCGCCGCCGATCACACCAACCCTGTTCATCTCACCTCCTGATGCAGCAGAGAATCCATGATGGCAGCAACAACTACCCTTGATGTCCGAAATGGGATACGACCACAGGGCGATAGAGGCCAAATGGCAGGAACGCTGGGCGTCTGACGGCACCTTCGAGGTGACCGAGGATCCGACACGACCCAAGTTCTACAACGTTTGCATGTACCCGTACCCCTCCGGTGCACTCCACCAGGGTCACATCCGCAACTACACCTACGGCGACCTACTCACCCGCTACAAGACGATGAGGGGCTTCAACGTCCTCTCCCCGATGGGATGGGACAGCTTCGGGCTTCCCGCCGAGAACGCCGCCATCGCCACCGGGCTCCATCCCCGGATCAACACCGAGAACCAGATCGCCACCATGACCGAGCAGATGATCCAGCTCGGGGCGATGTACGCCTGGTCACGGGAGTTGGCCAGCCACAAGCCCGACTTCTACCGCTGGGACCAGTGGCTCTTCCTCGAGCTCTACAAACATGGCCTGGCCTACAAGGGCGAGGCCCCGGTCAACTGGTGCCCCAAGGATCAGACCGTCCTGGCCAACGAGCAGGTCGTCGATGGTGAGTGCGAGCGATGCCACACGCCGGTCGAGCGACGGAACCTGGTCCAGTGGTTCTTCCGGATCACCGACTACGCCCAACGGTTGCTCGACGACATAGCTCTCCTGGAGTACTGGCCGGAACGTGTCCGCCGGATGCAATTCAACTGGTTGGGTCGTTCCCAAGGCGCCGCATTCACGATCCAGGTGGAAGGTGGCGGTGAGTTCGAGGTCTTCACCACCCGGCCCGACACCATCTTCGGGATGACCTTCTGTGTCCTCGCACCCGAGCACCCCCTGGTCGCATCGATCACCACGCCCGAACAGAAGGATGAGGTCGAGGCGTATGTCGCGTCCGCAGGCCGGGCCTCGGAGATCGAACGAATGTCGGAAGGCGAGAAGACCGGTGTCTTCACCGGCGCCTTCGCCATCAACCCGGTCAATGACCGACGGGTACCCATCTACATCGCCGACTACGTACTGATGAGCTACGGCACCGGTGCGATCATGGCCGTGCCCGGTGAGGACCAGCGGGACTGGGATTTTGCCGCCAGGTACGGCATCGACGTGATCAGGACGGTTCAGCCTCCCTCCGACTGGGAGGGCGAGGCCTACACCGGAGAGGGTCCGGTCATCAACTCCGACTTCCTCAACGGACTGAACAAGGAGGAGGCGATCTCCCGGGCCATATCTTGGCTGAAAGAGAAGGGGATTGGCGACGCCGCCGTCTCCTGGCGTATCCGTGACTGGCTGATCTCCCGACAGCGTTACTGGGGCTGTCCCATCCCGATCATCAACTGCGACGTATGCGGAATGGTCCCGGTACCCGAGGACCAGTTGCCCGTGATGCTTCCCGAGATCGAGGACTACCTACCCAAGGGGAGGTCGCCACTGGCCGCCGATGAAGACTTCGTCAACACGACCTGCCCGTCTTGTGGCGGACCGGCGCGCCGGGAGACGGACACCATGGACACATTCGTCGACTCCTCCTGGTACTACTTCCGCTACCCCGACCCGCATAACGATCAGGCCATCTTCGACCCGACCAAGGCTTCCTACTGGATGCCGATCGATCAGTACATCGGGGGTGTGGAACACGCCGTGCTCCACCTGCTCTACGCCAGGTTCATCACCAAGTTCCTCTACGACATAGGTATGTCCACCGTCGAGGAGCCGTTCACCAGACTCTTCACCCAGGGAATGATCACCCTGGGCGGTTCCAAGATGTCGAAGTCGAAGGGCAACGTCGTCGACCCGGTCGACCAGTTCGCCTCACACGGTGCCGATGCCCTGCGGTTGTGGCATCTGTTCATGGGCCCGCCCACGGACGATGCGGTCTGGACCGACACCGGGATCGATGGGACCCGGAGATTCCTGGAGCGGGTGTGGCGTCAGGCGACCGCGGATCATCCATTTGTAGACCGTGATGCGGACGACCGGGATCGGGACATCCTCAGCCTCACCCATCGGACCGTGAAGAAGGTAACAGAGGACATCGAGGGCTTCGCCTTCAACACAGCCGTGTCGGCCCTGATGATTCTTTCGAATGCCTTCGGGGAGTATCTGGCGGGCGCGCCACGACGCGAGACCACCGACCAGGTGGTCCGCCTGATGTTGCTGATGCTGGCCCCGATGACACCGCACATCGCCCACGAACTCTGGGAGATGCGGGGATATGGATCGATGCTGGCGGAGGAATCGTGGCCGGAGTGGGACGAAGATCTGGCGCGCGAACAGACGGTCGTCATGGTGATTCAGGTCAACGGCAAGGTACGTGACCGCGTTGACGTTCCACCCGGTATCACCCAGGAGGAGGCCGAAACCCTCGCCGTGAATTCGGAGACCATCGCCCGCTGGCTCGACGGCCAGAAGGTGCAGCGGATCATCGCCAAGCCGCCCCGGATGGTCAACATCGTCGTGGGATGAACGCAACGGAGCTCGTCCTGGCCGTCGGACACGACCTGGACCGGTTGCGGGCCGAGTTCCATCCGGTCGATCTCGACCGGGTCCGGATTTTGCCCGCACCGGCGCCGCTTCGACTGTTGCTGCCACGCGATGTCGGGGCCATCGCCATCTGGAAGAGGATCTACATCCGACCCGAGCTCTTCTACGGAGAACCCCGGAGGATCAGGTATCTGATCCTCCATGAGCTGGTCCATGTCCGTCAGTGGGTCACCTTCGGTGTGGTCGGGTTCCTCCGCCGATACCTGTCGGAATACTTCCGGGGCAGGCGGAAGGGTCTGGGCCATGCGATCGCCTATCAGTCGAACCGGCTCGAGCTGGAGGCTCGCCAGCTAGCCGACAGCTATCGCACCGTCTGACAGCTACTCGATGACCAGCCCGTCCAAGTAGGGGTTCGGGGGTGGCGTCTTGATGTCCATCCCCTCGAGCGTCTGAACCAGGATGTTCGAGATCAACAGGTTCCGGAACCACTTGCGGTCGGCGGGGATCACATACCAGGGGGCGTAGTCGGTCGATGTCTCGTTGATGGCAACCTCATAGGCCTCCTGATACGAGTCCCATTTCTGACGGGTCTCCAGGTCCGACTCGCTGAACTTCCAGTTCTTGTGGTCGTCGTTGATCCGGGCCTGCAGGCGTTCCTTCTGCTCATCCTTGGAGATGTGGAGGAACATCTTGACGATGGTGGTTCCCTCATCGACCAGCATCTTCTCCCAATTGCGGATGTGCTCGTACCGGTTCGACCAGCGCTCTTTCGGGACCAACCCGTTGACCCTGACGATGAGGACATCCTCGTAGTGGGACCGGTTGAAGATGGTGATCGACCCCCGTTGTGGTGTCCGGGCGTGCACACGCCACAGGTAATCGTGGGCCAGATCGAGCGAGGAGGGTTTGACGAAGGTGGCGATATTGACGCCTTGCGGGTTCACGCCTCTGAAGACGTGACGGATGGTCCCGTCCTTGCCCGAAGTGTCGAGACCTTGAAGGACCACCAGAAGTGCGCGCTCACCTTCCGCCCACAGCCGGTACTGGAGGTCGTCGATCATCGCCCGATATGAGGGCAACTCCGCCTTCCCATCCGCCTTCTTGCCGGAGTACCCGATGGTGGCACGAGGGTCGCGGTCTGCGAGTTTCACCGGGGCGCCCGGCGTAGCGAGGAACGGCTTGGTGTCGAGCATCGGGCCACCATATACGACCGGGTTCCAATCCGACCTGTGTTCCGTTAATTAGGGGCCATGGGGAGTGGGACATCGCCCTGGCGCGCCATGGCGGAACGAGGCTTCGGGTTGATTCTTGCCCTTGTCGGTCTGATGGCCGGAGTCGGTTTGGCCATGTTTCAGCGATCGCCGTCCACAACCGCCCTCGCTCCGCGTCCGCCGGTAACCGCAACCTCCACGATCGAGGTTCATGTTGTCGGTTGGGTCGGCGCACCGGGTGTGGTCTCCGTGCCGCATGGATCCCTGGTGGTAGATGCGATCGTGGCCGCCGGTGGCCTGCGGAGGGGTGCCCGAGTCGATGCGGTCAACCTCGCAGCTGAGGTCGAAGCCGGTCAGCAGGTGGTAGTACCCGGGCCCGACGAAGGGACCGTGACACCTGAAGGAGGCGGAGACGGTACCGGCCCCCTCGACATCAACCGTGCCACTGCAGCCGAACTGGAGACTCTGCCGGGGGTAGGTCCGGTCCTGGCGGCGCGGATCTTGTCCTATCGGGACCAGTACGGACCGTTCCGACAGATCGAAGACCTGCTTGGCGTTTCAGGCATCGGGGAGGCGAAACTCGCTGCCCTCAGGGACCTGATAACGGTTCGGTGAGTCATCCCGCACTGCCACCACGGGTGTCCCGGCCCTGGCTGGCCGTAGCGGCTGCGGTCTGGGTGGTCGCATCGTTCACCTACCGCACGCCCATCCTGGAGCCGCTGGAGGCGGGTCACACCGAATCGGAAGCGGTGCTCCTCACCGATGTCATCCCCGGGCGATACGGACCCTGGGCACTGGCCACGATCGATGACAGCGTCGTCA
>CAYNSP010000102.1:0-5510 GCA_964400035.1 uncultured Acidimicrobiaceae bacterium
CCTAGGCGGCACACACCCGGACTGGTTAGGGACGCCGGAAGGCGGAAGGAACCCGTGCGATCAGGACATCGCAGGGTGCCGAGTGGAGCAGACCCTCGGCCACCGTCCCCAGCAGCACCATCCTGGTCGCGGTTGCACCCCTGCTCCCTGCCACCAGCAGGTCGATGTTGCGTCGGCGGACCGCCTCGTCGATGGTCTCCAAAGCAGGGCCGTCGAGGACCATCGCCCGGACATCCCCACCCCAACCGTGCACGAACTCGGCCATCCGGTCTTCGGCCACCTCGAGCCGACGACCACGATCAGCATCCAACTCCTCGACGAACATGCCGGCTGCTCGGAGGATCGGATCGAACCGGGACGGCAGGGCATAGACCAGGGTCAGTTCGGCATCAGGGAAGAGGGCGCGGGCGGTGTCGGCGGCGATCCGGGATCCATCGGAGAAGTCGATGGCCACCATCACCCGCCGGTACGGAACCCGGGGTTGGCGCCTCACCACCAGGGTGTGGGTGGAGGACATCCGACTCACCCGTCTTGTGGTTGGGCCGACCGTGAAAGCTTCGATGGTCGACGACCCGACAACCGTCAGGGCGGTGTTCTTACCTCTGGCGACGATTTCCCACGATGGTGAGCCCTTGACCACCTCAAGGTCGACGTCTACTGCCGCTCGGTCCCGGCACCATGCGGCAATCTCTTCCGCCAGCGTTGTCTGGTGTCCGTACATGAGTCGGGCATGGGACGGTTCGATCAACGCCTCGGCGACCGGTTCGAGGACATGGACCAGTTTCAAGTCCCACCCGGTGGCCTCCGCAACGAGACGTGCCCTCTCGGCGACGCGCCGACCCAGGGCGGTCAGATCAACACCCGCCATTACGGTCGCCACACTGTCACCTTCCGCAATGGGGGCGACTCTACCGTCACCGCAACTGCCGCTTCACCTCAGAACGGACCGGACGCGGTGAGGGCTGAAGGAAGCCTTCGGAGGTATTCGTCACGACCGATGACCACCGCCCCCATTGACTCCAGATGGGGGGTCAGCCACTGGACGTCGAGGAGTCGCCCGCCACCCTCGTTGAGCGTCACCACCAGGTGAACCATCGCCACCTTCGACGCATCCCTGACCCGGTGGAACATCGACTCCCCCGCAAAGAGACCCCCTATGGCGACTCCGTACAGGCCACCCACCAGATCTCCCTCGTGGTCCCACACCTCCACCGAATGGCCCCACCCGAGCCGGTGGAGTTCGGTGTAGGCGTCGATGAACTCCCCGGTGATCCAACCGCCCTCACGCTCGGGAGAAGCACATCCGGAGATCACCCCGTTGAAATCCTGGTCGAGGGTCACTTCAAACCTTCGCATCGACTGTCGTAGTGACCGGCTCACCATGAGACCGGACAGGGGCAGGATCGCCCGTTCCACCGGAGACCACCAGCCGAGATGACCGTCGGGAAGATTCATCGGGAACAGACCCTTGCGATATGCCTGGAGGATCGTCCCCGGAGCCAGGTCACCACCGACAGCTATCACATCGTCGTCTTCCGGCTTCGGGTGGGGAAGCTCGAATCGTGACGGGAGCGGCTCGACGGGCACGAGCCGATTCTGTCAGGGCGGGCTGGAGGATGCGGGCGTAACCTTGGTGGATGCGCGCTCTCATCTGTGACGACTACCAGGGAATCGACGGTCTTCGGGTCGGAGACTTCCCCGACCCCGAACCGGCACCGGGGATGCTCCTGGTCGAGGTCGGTGCGACCGCCGTCGACTTCGCCGACACCCTGATCGTGGCCGGGCGGTATCAGGTGAGACCGGAACCACCCTTCGTACCGGGTCACGAACTGGCCGGTACGGTGATCGATGGGGGTGGGAGCGGGTTCCAGCCGGGAGACAGGGTCTGCGGATTCACCCCGTTCGGGGGAATGGCGGAGAAGGCCACGATCCCCGCGGAGAATGCGGCGCGCCTCAGTGACGGGGTCTCCTTCAGCGTCGGCGCCGTCCTCCCCGCCACTTACGGGACGTCGTACCACGCTCTCGTCGACCGGGCCGGGCTCCAGGCCGGGGAATCGCTCCTGGTTCTCGGTGCGGCCGGAGGTGTCGGTCTCGCTGCGGTCCAGATCGGAAGACTCATCGGGGCACGGGTGGTGGCGGCGGTGTCCTCCGAGGAGAAGGCCGACCTGGTGATGCGGGAGGGGGCCGATGAGGTGATCCGATATGACATGGAGGATCTACGTGAAGGGATCGCCCGGACCGTGGGAAAGGAGGGTGTCGACGTGGTCTATGACCCGGTGGGTGGGGACATGACCGAACAGGCCCTCCGCTCAACCCGGTGGAACGGTCGGCTCCTGGTCGTCGGTTTCGCCGCCGGGGGAATCCCTTCCATTCCGCTCAACCTGACACTTCTCAAAGGGAACTCGATCGTGGGGGTGTTCTGGGGACGTTTCACCACAGAGGAGCCGGAGAAGGCGAGGGCGAACCTGGACCGCCTCATCGCCCTGGTCGAATCGGGCACCCTCTCCCCCGTCATCGCCGGGGAGTTCTCCCTTGAGGAAGGTCAGTCGGCGATGCGCTGGGTTGCCGAACGGAAAGCGTTGGGTCGGGCCGTCCTGACCCCCTAAGCCTCCGGCTAGTAGGCGTCGGCTTCGTCGAACGGCTCGGCGGTGTCGGCGAGCCGATCCGAGATCCAGGCGTCGATCTCCGCCCACATGTCGAACAGCCAGGTCTCCAGTTCCTCCGGTGGCGGGATCTTCTCGGCCGGAACATGCCAGAAGCGGACGTCGATCTCGGTGTCCATCGGCATGCCCCGCCAGATCTCACCCGGCGACTCGAAAGCCTCGAGACCGGCATGACCCACGAAGAACACATCAGTGTTCGGGGGAGCCGCGGCCAGAGCCGTCTTCACGCCTGTAGAGCGTGGAGGCAGGGTGTTCTTGAGCATTTCCGCACGTTCCGCCAGATCGGGACGCCCGATCTCCCTCAGCTTCTCGATGGATCGGATGTGACGCTTCTTCGAGTAGTTGCCCCCCTCCGGGAAGATCACGAACACATCGTCGCCACCCATACCGGCGGTCATGGCGGCAATGGTGTCGAGGAGGTCCTCGCCCTTCTGTCCGATCGGCACGAACGCCACCGGCAACCGATTGAGCATGATGTCGATCGCCGGATCCCATTGGAGGAACTCCTTGAGGACGATTCTCGGTCGACGTTTGAACCGGTTGGCGAGGCCGTCCATCAGCAGGAACGAGTCGCCCGGCCCGGCGTGCCGGCTGAGGACGAGGATGGGGCGGCGACCATCGGTGCGTGGTGGCGGCCCCTCCCTTACAAGGGTGATCTTGAAGGTGAACTTGGCCGAGGCAACGATCCGCCGGAGCATCCAGGCAAGCAGCAGGTAGTGGAGGTTCTGCCAGTACTCAGACTCGAGCTTCCACCCAAAGCCCGAGGCCACCCAGAAGACGAAGAGGATCACGACGGCGGTGACGTCGACCACCAGGTAGAGGAAGAGGAACCAGATGATCCGCAGGATTCGCCACTTCCCGGGGACATATCTGGAGAGGAAGGCGGCCGCTATGAACACGATCGGAAGGGTCACCAACCCGACGGTCGCCCCGAGGACGAAGGCGGGAGCGATGAGAAGACGCCGGATCAGCTTTGCGGGCGGCTTCATCCCGCCGCCGACAGATATCCCGATGCCGCCTCGAAGGCGGACTCGATGAGAGCGGCGGTGTCACTGGTGTCCCGCCATTTCAACTGCCGTCGGTCGTCGAACGCCACCGGATTCCCTGACGGGAGCACATGGACTTCGACCCCTTCGGGAAGGTTGTCGAGGGTGGTGGTGAACCGGTGCCGTCGGGCGATCTCGAAGCTGATCAGGGCGGACTCGTGGAGCCGTGTCGGCGGTCGGAGTGGCGACTCCAACCGGCCTACCTGAAGCACATAGATGCTGGACGCCCCCAGGTCCATGGCCCGGGTCAAAGGCACCGAATTGACCAGCCCTCCGTCGTAGAAGTGCTCATCCCCTATTCGCACGGGCGGGAACAGGGCGGGTACCGCAGAGGAGGCCAGAAGGGCAGGGATCAAAGGACCCGAGGTGAACCAGTGTTCGGCGGCCCGTTCGATCGACGCGGCGACACACTGGAATGGGATGGCGAGGTCCTCGATCAGTGTGTCGGGGTCGTGGACCATCTCGAGCAACCGTCTCATGTCGTCGGTCTCGTTGATCGCCGGCTTGAAGGTGGCCACGTTCTTGAATCGTTCGAAGAGACCGTTGCGGAGGATCCCGGCCCGGGAGACGTCCTCCCAGAAGCCAGCGAGTCGTTTCAGTCCTTCCGGACCGGGCTCGGCGGCGATCACCGACCCGTTGTAGGCCCCGATGGAGGTTCCAAGGATCAGATCGGGAGCGATCCCCGCCTCCTGCAGCGCCTGGAGCATCCCGACTTCGACCGCGCCCCAACGGCCGCCACCGCCCAACACAAAGGCGACACGTGGCTTGCTGGCGGTCATAACGGGAAAAGGTACCTTGCTTTCTGACACTTCCTAAGCGGTGCGGACGGGTATCTTTTATGCCGACAACTACCTAGCTCGGAAGGAGCACCCTTGTCCACCAATCTGTACGTCGGAAACCTCCCGTTCAACACAACCTCCGATCAACTCGAAGCTCTTTTCTCCGAGTACGGTCAGGTTGTTCGGGCGCAGGTCATTTCAGATCGGGAGACGGGTCGCTCACGCGGTTTCGGCTTCGTGGAGATGGAGACTGACGAAGCTGCCCAGGCAGCGATTTCTGCTTTCAACGGCCAGGATTACAACGGCCGTCGCCTCAACGTAAACGTCGCCCGCGAACGCTCCCGCTAAACGATCTTGAAGGGGTCGTCGGTCATGTGCCCGGCCCCTTCGGTACCAAGCTTCTCGGGGCGGTGCCCGGAACCGATGCGTACGCCTTGCTGGTCGGACTCAACATCGGCCCGACTCTGATCGCTGCCGGTGTGATGCTCCAACTGACCCGCGGTTGGTGACAGTTCCGGCCGGATCCTGGCCGTGTCGGCCGATACAACCGGGGGATGCCTGACTCGAATCTGATCGAATGGATGCTCGACTCCGACCCCGCCCTACGGTGGCAGGTGGAACGAGAGCTCGCCGGAGCCCCCGAGGAAGTGTGGGAGGCGACCCGGGCGAGGGTGGCAACGGAAGGTTACGGCTCCATGCTTCTCGCCCTCCAGGATCCCGACGGGCAGTGGGCCGGCGGGGCCTTCTTTCCTGCGGACTTCGATGACAGTGATCCCGGCCAACCATGGACTGCGACAACCTGGAGTCTCAACTCGTTGCGGGAGTGGGGTCTCGATGCGGCGGTTCTCGCCGGGACCGCCGAGAAGCTCGCCGAGAACAGTCGATGGGAATACGACAACCTCCCCTACTGGGGCGGCGAAGTCGACTGCTGCATCAACTCCTGGACACTTCAGAACGGGGTCTGGTTGGGTGCCGATGTCGAAGGCATCCTGCGTCTAGGCCAGCGACTTCCTCGCGACCGG
>CAYNSP010000103.1:0-5509 GCA_964400035.1 uncultured Acidimicrobiaceae bacterium
CGGGCAGATCCGGAGAGTCGACGCGTCGGATCACGAATGCGGTCATCGCCCTATACGGTGTCGACGAGTGCCTTGAGAAGATCACGCAACGACACGACCCCGAGAAGGATCCCGTCGTCATTGACCACGGGCAGATGCCGGTATCCGGACTCGGCGATCCATGAGGCTGCATCCCAGACATCGAGATCGGGATCGAAGGTGTCAGGATCAAGCCCCATCACCGAACTCACCGGCGTGTTGTCGAGGTCAAGACCACGGGCGATCGCCCCGCGCAGATCCCGCTCGGTCAGCAGACCGAGAAGGTTCATCCCGTCAACCACGGCGAGCGAACCCAGGTCAGAACCCTCCATCTCACCGGCAGCTTCCGACAATGTGGTTGCGGGGCTACACCAGTAGGGGGCGTCGCCTAGGAGATCACCGAGTCTCATGGCGTCAGGCTACCCGCCGGAACGGCGACACGGTTACTCCAATGCGGCGTTGAGGACCTCGCCCGCAGTCTCCACCAGGTGGAACTTGATCTCCTCCCGGACCGACTCAGGCACATCGTCGAGGTCAACCTCGTTCCGCAGCGGTAGCACGACCTCGGTCAAGCCGGCACGGTGGGCGGCGAGGACCTTCTGCTTGACCCCTCCGATGGGAAGGAACTTGCCCTGGAGGGTGAGTTCGCCGGTCATACCGAGGTTGGCCTTCACCTTTCGTCCGGTGAGAAGGGAGACGAGGGAGGTGAGCATGGCCACCCCGGCGGACGGGCCGTCCTTCGGGATGGCACCGGCAGGAACGTGCACATGGAAACGCCGCTTGAGGTCGGCAGTATCGATCCCGAACTTGGCGGCATGCGCCTCGACATAGCTCAATGCGATCGTCGCCGACTCCTTCATGACATCACCGAGCTGGCCGGTGAGGGTAAGTCCGGACTCGCCTTCCATCGAGGTGGCCTCGATAAACAGCACATCACCACCTGTTCCGGTAACGGCGAGACCAGTGGCCACACCGGGAACATCGGTGCGATCGGACGCCTCGTCCTTCCAGACCTTCGGCTTGCCCAGATAGGTGGCAATGTCGGGTTCGTCGACAACCACCGGTCCGGCGTCCTCGCCCGCCCTGGCGACACCGGTGGCGACCTTGCGGGCCAGCTTGCCCAGTTCCCGCTCCAAGTTCCTCACGCCGGCCTCACGGGTGTAACGATCGACAACGGCAGCCAGGGCCTCGTCGGTCACCTGCAATTCTTCCGGCTCCAGCCCCGCAGAGCGAAGCTGACGCGGCAGAAGGTGGTCCCGAGCGATCTCAACCTTCTCGAAGTCGGTGTAGCCATCGATCCGAATGACCTCGGTGCGGTCGAGCAAAGGTCCGGGGATCGTCTCGAGAACATTCGCCGTAGCGATGAACATGACATCGGAGAGGTCGAGGTCGAGTTCGAGATAGTGATCACGGAAGGTGTGGTTCTGCGCCGGGTCGAGGACCTCGAGCAGGGCTGAGGAGGGGTCACCCCTCCAGTCGGAGCCAACCTTGTCCATCTCGTCGAGCAGGAACACCGGATTCATCGTCCCGGCCTCGATCAGGGCACGGACGATCCGACCCGGACGGGCACCTACGTAGGTACGACGGTGTCCCCGGATCTCCGCCTCGTCCCGGACGCCACCGAGAGCGACACGAACGAACTTGCGGCCCAGTGCGCGGGCCACCGACTCTCCGAGGGAGGTCTTGCCAACCCCGGGCGGTCCGACCAGGAGGAGGATGGCACCACGGTTGCCGGTGTCAGCGTCCTCGATGCCACGCTCGGCACGAAGCTTGCGGACGGCAAGATGCTCGATGATGCGATCCTTGACGTCGACCAGTCCGGTGTGGTCAGCATCGAGGACGGAACGGGCCCCGTCCAGGTCAAGACGGTCTTCGGTGGTCTCACCCCAGGGAACCTCGAACATGGTGTCCAGCCAGGTGCGGATCCAGGAGTGTTCTGGTGACTGTTCCGACATCCTCTCGAGACGGTCGATCTCCCGCCCTATGGCTTCGGCGACCTTCTCCGGGAGGTCGAGGCTGGCCAGCTTCTCCCGATACTCGGACGGAGCATCGGACTCCTCCCCGAGTTCCCGCTTGATAGCTTCGAGCTGCTGGCGGAGGATGTAGTCGCGCTGACCTTTCTCGATCCGTTCGGCGGCATCCTCACGGACCTTCCGCCTCAACTCGACGTCAGCGAGCACCTCGGTCATCCACTCGATGAGCAGCCCGAGGCGTTGACGGATATCGAGGGCCTCCAGGACCTCGACCTTCTGTTCCAGGGAGAGGTCCGGTGAATAGACGGACAGGTCGGCGAGACGGGATGGGCTGTCAACGGAAAGAAGACGTTCGGCGATACCGGCCAGACCCCTCGCCTCGAGGACGGCGGTGACAACGGTGCGATACTCGGTGACCAGTTCCTCGAGCTGTTCGTCGACGATGTCCGCCTCCGGGTACTCGTCGACGGCCACCCAAAGGGCCCCACCCTCGTCTACCGATCCGGCACCGACCCGGGCGCGTACCCGGCCAGCCACGACCACGGTGTTGTCCGAGACCTGCTGGATATCGGAGATAGTGCCGACGGCCGCATACCGACCCTCGACACGGGGCACCAGAAGCAGTTGCCCACCACTACGTTGCGAAGCGGCCAGGGCGTTCTTGCCCTCGGTCGAATCGACACTGATGGTGACCACCATGTGGGGGAACACCACGCCGTTGTGGAGGGGTAGGACGGGAAGGGTTAGCTGTGTGGAACTGGTTGTCATCAGAGTTAGTTGAACGACTCAGCCCCGTATTGTATTCCCATATTTGAGTTGTCCACACTCAGATTTGGTGATTCAACACGACAGTGATCAGGAAATGCGCGTCCGAACCATACATGTCGACAGAATTGGCCCGCCAGGGGCTGTCAGACGAGGTCGGCTTCCCGGATTCCGAAGGACGGGTGACGGAGCCTGCACAGTGCAAGCTTCTCCAGTTGACGGATCCGCTCCCGGGTGAGATTGAATTCGTCGCCGATCTCCTCGAGAGTGCGGGGAACACCGTCATAGAACCCGTAACGCAGGGCCAGGATCCGACCCTCCCGCTCGGGAAGCCGTTCGATCGACTCACGGAGCGAGTTGGCGACGTCCATCTCCTCGGTCATCTGGACCGGGTCGGCAGCGTCCTCATCCTCGATGAAGTCACCGAGCTGGGCACCATCCTCACCGATCGGCTGCTCCAATGACACCGTGTCGGCGACGCTGAGTGCCAGCTCGACCTTGTCGACGGTTACACCCGCCTCTTCGGCGATCTCGTCGGGACGGGGGTCACGGCCGAGTTCGGCCTTGAGCGACGCCTGGGCGGCGCGAACCGCGGCAAGGGTGTCGTGAAGGTGCACCGGGATTCGGACGGTCCGGGACTTGTCGGCGATGGCACGGGTGATCGCCTGACGGATCCACCACGTGGCATAGGTCGAGAACTTGAAGCCCTTGCGCCAGTCGAACTTCTCGACGGCACGGATCAGACCGAGGTTGCCCTCCTGGATCAGGTCGAGGAAGTCGATACCCGAAGTGTTTGCATAGCGACGGGCATTGGCGACAACGAGACGCAGGTTGGCGGTGAGGAAGTCATCCTTGGCCTGCGCACCGCGACGGGCGAGACGACGGAGTTCCATTTCCTCACGCTTGTTGGAGAAGTCCCCATTCTCGAGACGCTCAGCAGCCTCTTCACCGGCCTCGATCTTCTGCGCGAGCTCAACTTCCTGCTCTGCCGTGAGCAGGTCGTATTCACCGATCGCGGTCAGGTACTGGGAGACCAGATCGGTGGTAAGACGGCCGCGCTCGTCGGTCAGCTTCGAGTGAAGCCGAACACGACGGGGCTTCTCCGCCTTCTCTTCTCGCGTTTCAGTAGCGGCCATAAGTATTCAAGTCCTCCGCAGGGCAGTCGGGTAGAGGGAAGGGCACTCACTCCCCTAGGGGGTGAATATACGCATTATGAAAGGTTTGTGAACCCCCCAATATTCCCTGTTACTAAGACGAATTCTACTCCTCTTCGGTTTCATCTCTAGTCAGAATCATGACGGTGCGGCCCCCGGCGGTCATGATCACCCGGTCGCATCTGTGCCCGTCAACCCGTTCCAGCAACTGCAGGAACGAGTACTCCTGCTCCATCAACTGCGGGGGACCCGCCATCAGTGTGCTGCGGATCATTCCGAAATGGCTCTCCGGATCGAAGGCACCACCGAAGTTGTTGATCGCCTTTCCGTATACCTGATCTCCCTCGAAGGTGAGGGTCACGGCTGACCCTTCGACCGGTGGAACCAGTTCCCCGTCCTTCTCAAATGCTTCCACCTTCCAGGCGCCGGCCAATCCCATGCTGTGTCCTCCTATTCGTGTGGTGGGTGGTGAACGGCTCTCAGTTCGCCCCGATTCCCGGGCAGGTCCGCCCAACCTTCGATTCCCAGGTCGATTACGGCGAGGGTGGCGGTCTTGATCTCCGCCGGCATCCCGGTCAGCCGGTAGACCAGCGAGCCCCAGGTGGGCTGATGGCCGACAACCATCACCCGTGCCGCCTCCCCGGATCGGGAAACGATCTCCACCACGGTGTCGGTGTTGGAGTGGTAGAGATCCGGCTCCAGGACAAACTCGCTGTCCCACCCTCCTTCCTCCATTGCCATCTGGGCCGTGGTCCTGGCCCGGACTGCGGTGGAGGAGATGACCAGGTCGGGAGTCAGGCCAAGGTCTCTGACCAGGGTCCCCACATGACGGGCGGCACGTTCGCCCCGCCGGTTGAGGGGACGTTCGTGATCGGCTTCGTAGGAGGCGTCCCAATCGGACTTGGCGTGTCGGAGTACGAGCAGGGTCTTCATCCAACCTGAGCGTACCCACCGGGGAACGCAGCCACTCCCGAATCGGTGCCGGCCGGAACGGGTACGGTCTATCCATGGCCAACCGGCTTGCCAACGCAACCTCGCCCTATCTGCTCCAACACAAGGACAACCCCGTCGACTGGTGGGAGTGGGGAGAAGAAGCCTTCGAGGAGGCGAGGCGACGTGATGTGCCCGTCCTGTTGAGCGTCGGGTACGCGGCATGCCACTGGTGTCATGTCATGGCCCACGAATCGTTCGAAGACCCCGCCACTGCAAAGCTGATGAACCGGCTCTTCGTCAACATCAAGGTCGACCGGGAGGAACGCCCCGACGTGGACGCGGTCTATATGGAGGCGACGCAGGCGATGACCGGCCACGGTGGTTGGCCGATGACGGTGTTCATCGACCATGACCGGCAACCCTTCTTCGCCGGGACCTACTTCCCCAAGGAACCCCGCCATGGCATGCCGTCTTTCCAGCAGATACTCGGCGCCATCTCGTCGGCCTGGGTAGAGAGGCGTGACGATGTTCTGGAACAGGCGACCCGGCTGGTGGCGGCGATCTCGGCGGAGGTGCCGGCCGGCCATCTGCCGGATCAGGCCGGACTCACCCGGGCATACGAGGCCATCGCCTCCGTTTATGACCCGGTCGATGGAGGCTTCGGCA
>CAYNSP010000104.1:0-5490 GCA_964400035.1 uncultured Acidimicrobiaceae bacterium
GCATCGACCCGATCCAGGACCTCGAGGTTGTTCCCATCGAAGCCCGGGTCGAATCCGTCGTACCCGATTCCGACGATGGTGTCGCGGACGATCCGCTCGATGTCGAGGTCGGCATCGGCAGTGATCTCACCTCCAACCACCGCAAGGTTGGTGGTCACGAACGTCTCACAGGCGACGCGAGCACCCGGGTCCTGGGCCAACGCGGCATCGAGCACCGTGTCGGAGATGGCGTCGGCGACTTTGTCGGGGTGGCCCTCAGTGACGGACTCGGATGTGAAGAACGATCGGCGCATGGATTGGCGAGGTTAGCCGCGTGCCTTGAGATCGCCCACGGCTCGTTGAATAAGACGGGTGGCGACATCGCTCTTGGACATCATCGGCCACGGATCCAGGTTCCCGTCACGGTCAATGACCGTCACCTGATTGGTATCGGTTCCGAAGCCGGACCCGGGTTCGACCACGTTGTTGTAGACCATCAGATCCACACCCTTGCGCTTTGCCTTTTCGACGGCCCGCTCCACACCCCCGGTCTCGGCGGCGAATCCGACAACGAAGGGCCTGGTCTCACGTGCGACCACACTGGCAAGGATGTCGGGTGTCGGTTCCAGCGCAATGGTGTCGAGGCCGTTGCTCCGGTCGATCTTGGACTCACCCACCTGAGCCGGTCGGAAGTCGGCCACGGCGGCGGCCATGATCGCAAGGTCAGCATCGATCGACGACACGGCCTCCAGCATCTCCTGGGCGGTCTCCACGGAGACCACTTTGACCGCGGGATGGGTCGGCACCTGCGACGTCGTCACCAGGGTGACCTGATGCCCCTGACGGGCCGCCTCAGATGCGATGGCATGTCCCATCTTCCCGGATGAGCGATTCCCCAGATACCTGACCGGATCCAGCGGTTCACGGGTACCACCGGCTGTGACCAGTACCCGGAGGGAAGACTCGGGTGGGGTCAGGATCGCTTCGATCGCCTCCATCACGGTCTCGGGTTCGGAAACACGGCCGATCCCGGTGTCGCCACCAGCCAACGCACCCGTTTCGGGACCCACCAAGTGATACCCCCAATTGCGGACGGTCTCGATGTTGTGTTGGGTGGCAGGGTGCTCCCACATCTCGGTGTGCATCGCCGGGGCTAGCAGCACCGGGCCGGTGTAGGCGAGAACGGTGGCGGGGATCAGGTCGTCGGAGATGCCCGAGGCGATCTTCCCCAGGGTGGCGGCAGTCGTGGGTGCAACAACGATCAGTTCGGCCCAGCGGGCCAGATTGGTGTGGGGTGATACGTCAGACTGACCGAACATGGAGAGCTGCGGTTGCTCGCCGGTGATGGCTGCGAACGTCTGGGGACCAACGAATTCAAGTGCCGCCTCGCTGAGAGCGACCTTGACTTCGGCACCGGCTTCGACAAGCCGACGGGCGAGGTAGGCCGATTTGTAGGCCGCCACTCCCCCGGTGACTGCGAGCAGGATTCGCCTGCCCGTGAGCATCTATTCCCCGGTCGCCTCTACGGTCACCGACTCGACCTTGCCTTCGGCGATCTCCTCCATGGCGATGGTGAGTGGTTTGCGGGACAGGGAGTGAACCTGCGGTGGCACGAACTCTCCGTACCCGACCCCGAGCTGGTGGAAGTAGCTGTTGATCTGGCGCGCCCGGCGGGCGGACACCACGACGGTGGCAAAACGGTTGCCAATCTTCTCGATGACGTCTTCGGTTCTCATTCACGGGTCATGGTAGCCGGGAAGCGGTGGTTTCCCTATACCGACCTCACAAAATCAAGCACCTTCGACACCACCTCATCAGGTGTCAGATCGGAAGTGTCGATCACCAGGTCGAAATTCGCCGGGTCGGTGTAGTCGAGGTCGTAATACCGGGCATAGCGCGCCTTCTCCGAGGCCTCCCGATCCTTGATGGCACGGATCGTCGTCTCAAGGTCGACATTCTCCCGCTCATCGTCTCGCTTCGCCCCGAAAATTCTGCGGGCGGCTACCTCCGGCCTGACATCCAGGAACACCTTTATGGATTGTGGGACGAAATGCCATCCGAGTCGTGCGTCCATGACGAATCCTTCGGGGCTTTCCCCGAGACGGGCAGACCTGGCGTCGATCTCGATGTCGATCGACTCGTCGGCTTCGGCGATCCGGGACAGCTCGAGGATGGTCAGGCCGCGCTCATCGGCCATCTCCCTCATGAAATCTCCGGCGGATACATGGCGCAGCCCCAACGCTTCGGCTGTGTTCCTGGCCACCACACTCTTCCCGGAGCCGGGACGACCCGAGATGGTGATCATCAGGGCGGCGCCTGTTTCAGGAGTAGAGGGCGAGGAGGGCCTCCTTCTGGTTCGAACCAAGTCCGCGGATGCGACGGTTCTCGGCGATCGCCAGTTCTTCCATGAGACGCTTAGCTTTGATCTTCCCGGTCCCGGGTAGGGCGGCGATCAGCGACTCGACCTTGAGCCCGGCGATCAGGTCATCGGTCGCGGCCTGCTCGAAGAGCTCTGAGAGTGACATCGAACCGGTCTTGAGTAGCTCCTTGACCTCGGCACGGACGCGGCGTGCTTCTGCAGCGCGCTCCAAAGCCTGTTGCCGCTGTTCATCGGTGAGTTGTGGTGGTTGTGTCACTGGTTCCTCCTGAACCCGCGACCATAGCCACTCCGCTTTGTCCCCCAAGCCATTGGGTCCTCGTACTCGAGAACCCGCTCAGAACGACTCGGCCAGAAGATCCCTGGTTTGTTCCGCACGGGCGCGCAACGCGGAGATGTCCGGGCCGGCCTGGAGGAGATCACGGGAGCTCGACACCACCGCCCGATCAGAAACGACGCCGAACACTTCACGAAGCAGACTCGTGTCCCCACCCTGGGCTCCGAACCCGGGGACCAGGATCGGGCCACCCACTGACCCGAGATCTATGCCGGCGGAATCCACTGCATCGGCAACGGTGACCCCGACCACCAAACCTACCGACCCCACCCGCTCGCCACGGTTCATCTCGGCGGCCTGATGTGCGATCGAAGCTGCCACCGTCAAACCGTCGAACTCGGCCCTCTGAACGTTGGCACCTTCCGGATTGGAGGTAAGACAGAGCACGAAGACACCACGTCCGCTCGCCTGCGCCGCAGTGATCGCAGGCATCAGACTGCCGAAACCGAGGTATGGGGAGACCGTCATCGCATCCGGAGCCGACGGCGAGCCTTCGACCAGGTACGCCCCGGCATACGCATCCATGGTCGAACCAATATCGCCGCGTTTCGCATCGAGGATGGTCAGAGCACCCGCCGTCCGGGCATCTTGGAGAAGCTGTTCCAGGACAGCCACCCCACCTGAGCCGTGCCGCTCGAAGAACGCCGACTGGGGTTTGAGGATGGCTGCCACCGGCGCGAAAGCCTCCAGCGCGCGGCGACTGAACTCACCGAGTCCATCCACCGAGTCGGGCAGACCCCAGGCCTCGAGAAGACCGGGGTGCGGGTCGATCCCGGCGCATAGGTTCCCGCGACTGGCGATCGCTTCAGCCAGACGGATGCCAAAGCTCACCATGGCTGGACCCCCGCGATCCATTCTGAAAGATCCTCAACACCCGTGCGGTCCATCATCAAAGCCAGCTCCCGGAGGACCCGTTTGCCTGCCTTGGGCTCGGCCAGCAAGACGGTGCCCAAACCGACCGCCGAGGCGCCGGCCAGCAGGTACTCGACGACATCTTCGCCGCTGAATATGCCGCCACATCCGACGATGGGCACCCCCGGCATGGCCCTGGCGACCTCGTAGACGCATCGCAGCGAGAGCGGCTTGAGCCCGGGGCCGCTGTAGCCACCGCTCCCCCCGCTCAGATGGGGGCGACGGCTTTCGACATCGATTCCGAAACCCTGCGCGGTGTTGGTGAGGACGAGATGGTTGGCACCCGCTTCCATACATGCGCTGGCGACCGCCACGATGTCCGGTGTGTTCGGGGAGAGCTTGGCCCCCACAGGAAGATCAGTGGCAGCAACCACCGCGCCCACGACCTCCCGGGTGCGATTGGCGTCAAAGGAGAACATCACCCCGTCCTCGAGGTTGGGACAGGAGAGGTTGACCTCGACTGCAGCTACACCGGCCCCGGTCAGTCCCTTGGCAACCGTTGCGAACCCCTCTGGATCTCCACCGACCGCCGAGCCCCAGACGGGCACATTCGACTTCCTGATTCGATCCCGCATCTCCCCTACCCAGGTCTCGATTCCCGGGTTCTGGATCCCGATCCCGTTGAGCATTCCGGTTGGCAGCGGGGCCATTCGTGGTGCAGGCCGCCCCGGCCACGGCACCGGCGCCACCGACTTGGCGACGGCAGCACCGAACGCCGACACATCGGCGACGTCGGCCCACTCCCAGACCGAGCCGACGGTTCCGGACGCCGCGATCAACGGTGTCCGCAGATCGATCCGACCGAGAGTGGTGTTCAGGTGGATCGATGCCATTCCTGAAGACTCCTGGGTCTGATGATTGCTCCCGGTCCGGACCGAAGACTCCTTGCCATGGCCAGCGCACCGGGAATGGTGGTCACACACGGGATCTTCTTGGTTCGGGCAGCTCTCCGAATCGCATATCCGTCGGTTCGTGCCCGTCCGCCCCGTGGCGTGTTCACCACGATCTGGACTTCGCCGTTCTCGAGTCGCTCCCCGATGTCCCGCGGCCCTTCCCCGATCTTGTTGACCCGTTCGTTGGGCACCGCATGGTGATCGAGGAAACGGGAGGTGCCACCGGTGGCGAGGACCTCGTATCCGAGCATGACGAACGCCTGGGCGACGGCGAGACCGAGGGGTTTGTCCCTGTCGGCGAATGAGAGGAACACCTTCCCCCGGTCGGGAAGGACGTTGCCTGCGGCGAGGAGGGACTTGCCGAAAGCGACACCGACGTCGCTACCGATCCCCATCACTTCGCCCGTCGCTTTCATCTCCGGTCCGAGGACGGAGTCCTCCTCCGGGAACCTGTCCCAAGGGAGCACTGCATCCTTGACCGCCACGAAGCCCCCACCCGATTCGGCAGGGATCAGGCCTTCGGCACGAAGTTGGTCGATAGTGGCCCCAAGCATCACCCGGGCTGCGATCCGCGCCAGAGGCACCCCCTTTGCCTTCGAGATGAAGGGGACGGTGCGGCTGGCCCTGGGATTGGCTTCCAGGACATAGACCTCCTCGCCCTTGATGGCGAACTGGATGTTGATCAGTCCTCTCACCTCCAGGGCGGCGGCGAGCTCGCGGGTGATGGTGAGCATCTCCTTGACCTGGTCGTCGGTGATGGTGGGTGGTGGGGTCACGCAAGCCGAGTCTCCGGAATGCACCCCGGCCTCTTCGACATGCTCCATCACACCACCGATGAGCAGTTCCGCACCGTCGTATACGGCATCCACATCGACTTCGATCGCCGATTCGAGGAACCGGTCGATCAGGATCGGGCTCCCGGTCAGTTCCGGGTCACCTTCTCCGTAAATGTCCCTGACGTAGTCCGCCAGTTCTTCGAGGCTGTAGACCAC
>CAYNSP010000105.1:0-3537 GCA_964400035.1 uncultured Acidimicrobiaceae bacterium
GTCACCAACCTCGATGCATCCGACTATCTGGGCCGTCTGGCCATCGGAAGGGTCGTCCAAGGGACTCTGGTTAAAGGTGCCCAGGTGGCCTTGTGTCATGCCAACCAGGAGGAGCCGCCGATAAGGCGGCGGCTGACACAGCTGATGGGGTTTGAGGGGTTGGGTCGTACCGAGATCGATCAGGTCGAGGCCGGGGACCTGTTTCTGGTGGCTGGATTCCCGGAGGTAGAGATAGGGGACACCCTCGCCGATCCGGTCGATCCGAAACCATTGCCAAGACTGGTCGTCGACGAGCCGGTGCTGAAGATGACCTTCGGGGTCAACACCTCACCGTTGTCGGGTAAGGATGGGTCCCTGTTGACGTCACGTCAGATCCAGGACCGTCTCAAGCGGGAGGTGCTCGGCAATGTGTCGATCCGGCTGTCACCGACGTCTTCGCCGGAGATGATCGAAGTCGCCGGACGCGGTGAGTTGCAGCTGGCCGTCCTGATCGAGTCGATGCGGAGGGAAGGTTTCGAACTCCAGGTGAGCCGACCCGAAGTTCTGATCCGCGAAATCGATGGGGTCCGTCAGGAGCCACTGGAACGTGCAGTCATCGATGTCCCCAACGAGTACGTGGGCTCAGTCACCCAGGCGATAGCACCGAGGAAGGGAACCGTCCTTGCCCTTGAACCGGGCGATGCGGGTAGGACCATCATCACCCTGACCGCACCTTCCCGGGGCATGCTCGGTTTCCGCTCGACCCTGATGACACTGACCCGGGGTACCGCGCTTCTACATCAGCACCACGAAGGGTGGGTCCCCTGGGTTGGGGACCTCCCGACCCGTATCGGCGGGGCGATGGTCTCCGACCGGGCCGGCCGGAGTACTGGTTTCGCCCTCGACAACCTGCAGAAGCGAGGCGACCTTTTCATCGGACCGGGGGAAGAGGTGTATGAGGGGATGATCATCGGGGAGGCCTCACGGTCGGGGGAGATGGTCGTCAACCCGGCACGGCCGAAGGAGCTGACCAACATCCGAACCCACGCCTCAGATGAGGCGATCAACCTGCGACCACCGATCGAGATGACTCTGGAGCTGGCCATGTCCTGGATCGCCGACGACGAACTCGTCGAGGTGACACCACAGGCGATTCGAGTGCGAAAGCGCTATCTGACCGAGCCTGAGCGTCGGCGGCACTCGAAGAAGGGGCGATCCATCGCCAGCTGAGGTCCCGGGACTTCACAATCCTGCCCGTCCTCAGGTATCCTTAATGGACCACCCGTCTGTTATTCAGGCAGGCGCGTTCGGGGGTGGTGTAATAGGCAACACGACAGGTTCTGGCCCTGTTATTGAGGGTTCGAGTCCTTCCCCCCGAGCTGTCCCGTCTCCCGAGATCGGACAACCAAAGGTCCCGTCGTCTAGCGGCCTAGGACGCCGGCCTCTCAAGCCGGTAACGCGGGTTCAAATCCCGTCGGGACTGCCGGAAAACCCCTGGTCAACAGGGGTTTTTCCATTTTTCTGGATGATCGGCGCCGCCTACTACCGTTCTGAGAGGTCGGTGTCCTGATTTCAACGAGGAAGGCCCCGGTTTGGGGATGGTTGGGGGTTGCTGATTACAGTCGGCAACCTTCAGTCCCCTATCAGAGTCTGATCAACGATGTCCTCCACGATCCTCTATACCGCCATCGCCGCCGCCGTCCTCGCCCTTCTGCTCGCCGTGTATTTCGCCCGGTGGGTCCTCGCCACTCCAAGAGGAAGTGGTCGGATGGTGGAGATATCCGACGCGATCCGGGCCGGCGCCAACGCCTTCCTGAGACGTGAGTACACGTGGCTCGGTGTCTTCCTCGCCGTGATCGCAGTGGTTATCGCCGTTTTCCTGGAGTGGGGACGGCCATGGGGTGCGATTGCCTTTGTGGTCGGGGCGCTGCTGTCGGGTTCAGCCGGGTTCGCCGGCATGCGAATCGCTACCGCGGCCAACTCGCGGACCGCCGAGGCGGCCCGAACCGGTGGCGTGGTGAAAGCGCTCCCGATCGCCTTCCGTGGTGGCGCGGTAATGGGCTTCACCGTCGCCGGGCTGGGACTGCTCGGCGTGAGCCTCGGTTTCGTCTTCTTCCGCGACGTCCTCGGTCATGAGAGCTGGCCGGATCTGATCACAGCTCTTGCGTTGGGGGCCTCCGCCGTCTCCCTCTTCGCCAGGGTCGGTGGCGGTATCTACACCAAGGCGGCCGACGTCGGCGCCGACCTGGTTGGAAAGGTCGAGGCGGGAATCCCCGAAGACGACCCACGGAACCCCGCGGTCATTGCCGACAACGTCGGGGACAACGTCGGGGATGTGGCAGGCATGGGTGCAGACCTCTACGAGTCCTACGTCGGTGCGCTCGTCGCTCCGGTCGTGTACGCCTCCCTTGCCTTCGTCGGCACGGCATTCGATGTGGCGACCATCCTGTTCCCGTTGGCCGTCGCTGCCGTCGGGACTTTCGCTTCGATCATCGGATCCTTCCTGGTTAGGGCCAGCGATGTCGGCCGCCTTGCCGCTGCTCTCCATCGGGGCACCAACGTCGCCCTCGGCATCACCGCCCTCGGCGTTGGAGGACTGGCGTACTGGATGTTCGGGGACCGCGCCGATAATTGGCTCGGGATCTGGCTGGCAGTCCTCGCCGGTCTCGTGGTCGGCTGGTTCGTCGGGAAGATCACCGAGTGGTTCACCTCGGACGACTTCAAGACAGTGAAGGAAGTGGCACGTCAGGCGGGCACCGGACCGGCCACCGTCATCATCTCCGGCATCGCCGAAGGAATGAGGTCGGCGGCATTCTCGGTGGTAGCCGTCTGCTTCGGGATCGGTGGTGCCTACTTCGCTGGCGACTGGGCGTTGGGCAGTGGTGGTGGCATTTACGGTGTCGCTGTTGCGGCCATCGGCGTTCTGGCCACCATCGGGATCTCGGTGTCGGTGGACGCCTACGGTCCGATCGCCGACAATGCCGGCGGGATCGCAGAGATGGCGGGTCTGCCTTCCGAAGTGCGATCCACCACCGATGCTCTCGACTCTCTGGGCAACACCACGGCGGCCATCGCAAAGGGTCTCGCCATCGCCTCCGCGGCGGTTACCGGTCTGGCCCTCTTCTCCGCCTTCACCACCGCCGCCGGGTTGGACTCGATCGACATCTCCAGTCCGATGGTGATCATCGGCCTGTTCCTCGGGGCCATGTTCCCGTTCCTGTTTTCCGCAATGACCATGAATGCGGTCGGGAGAGCAGCGTCGCAGATGATCGAAGAGGTGCGACGCCAGTTTCGGGATATTCCCGGTCTCCGGGAAGGGGAACCGGGGTCGAAAGCCGATTATGAAACCTGTGTCGACATTGCCACCCGGGCTGCCCTCAGGGAGATGATGCTGCCCGGGGCCCTCACCTTCGCCCTGCCTTTGATCGTCGGGTTCGTCCTCGATCTCGAAGCACTCGGGGCGATGATCGGTGGCTCACTCGCCACAGGGTTCCTGCTCGCAATCTTCATGGCCAACTCGGGGGGCATGTGGGATAACGCCAAGAAGTTCATCGAGGC
>CAYNSP010000105.1:3637-5440 GCA_964400035.1 uncultured Acidimicrobiaceae bacterium
GCGAACGGGTCAAAGACCTATGTCCGGGCGCGGTGCGTGGCGACGGGGACCCGATCGACGTCTGTGTGATCTCGGAACGCCCGATCGACAGGGCCGACATCATCCTCACCGCCAAGGTGGTCGGCGGGATCCAGATGGTCGACGGCGGTGAGGCCGACGACAAGATCGTGGCGGTCCTTTCCAAGGACCCCTTCTGGGCTGACGTCCAGGATCTGGTGGAACTGCCCGAAGCGGTGATCGATCGTCTCGTCCACTATTTCGAGACCTACAAACTGGCACCGGGAGGAGACGCCGACATCACCGTGCAACGCCGGTACGGGCGTGAGCACGCCTATCGGGTGATCGAGGCGGCGATGGAGGATTACCGGGCCGAGTTCGGGGAGGGTCAACCCGGCTGATTCGTTGGACGGCACCGGTCTTACAATGTGTCATCCATGTCCACCCCCCGGTTCACCGGCGTCCCCTACCCGCCGGACTCCGAAGACAAAGAGATCATTTTCATCCGTCACGCCCAGTCACAGGGCAATGTCGACGGCATGTGGCACGGCCGGACTGACGGTCCGCTGAGTCCTGCCGGAGAAGAGAGTCTCGAGCATCTGGGTCGTCGTCTCTCGACCTGGAACGTCGATCTGGTTGTCGCCTCACCGTTGACCCGGACCCGCAAGACCGCCGAGGCCCTCGGCCGCGAGGTGTTCATCGATGAGGACTTCATCGAGATGGATGTCGGTCGATGGGAGGGTCGCAGCTTCAAAGAGGTCGAGGAGAACAGTCGGGACGAACTGGAGGCGGCCTTCACCGACTGGTCGGTACCCATGGGGGTCACGGGTGAGTCCCTCGACGCTCTGGCGAAGCGGGCACAGACAGCGATCGACCGGATCCTGGATCGTCTCGGGAAGGGTGAACGTGCGGTGGTTGTCACCCACGGCGGGTTCATGCAGGCGGTGTTGCGTCGTCATCTCTCCGGCAAGGGACGACCCGCCCATGCGATCACCTCGAATACCGGGATCACCCGGATCCGCTGGCAGTACGGACGCCCGCGACTGGTCTCCTTCAACGACACCGGGCATCTGGGACCGCGTTCGGTGACCGTGGACCATCACCTGGCCAACGGTCGACCGGTCCTCGCCCTTATCCGCCATGGTCGGACCAAGGCGAATACCGAGCAAAGGTGGCAGGGTCATGGCGACTGGGACCTCGATGAGGTCGGTCACCGCCAGGCGGAAGCGCTCGGCGCCTTCTACGGCACCGGGAACGTGGTGTACTCGTCCCCGCTGAAGCGGGCCATGTCCACGGCCTCGAGGGTTGCTGCCGGTGAGATCTATCCGGTCGATGACCTCAAGGAAATGGACATGGGGGAGTGGGAGGGTCTGACCAGTGCCGAGATCTTCGAGAGATTCCCGGCGGACATGCAGACCATCTACGCCGAAGGTGTCGACCTTCCACGTGGTCGCACCGGGGAGAGTTGGGGCCAGCTCGCCAGACGGGTGTCTTCGGCCATAGAGACGATCAAACCTGCCACCGACGAACCGACCCTGGTGGTTGCCCACGGTGGTGCGATCAGGTCGTATCTGAGTTCGCTGACCGACACCACAGACACGCACTCGGAGTCACTGTTCACTCCGGCTAACACCTCGGTGTCGCATGTCGCCATAACTCCGGAGGGCCCGGTGATCCTCGACTATGCGGTGGCCTCCCATCTTGAAACCCTGGAGCACTGACCACCCGCGGTAGCGTTCGGAGGGTGTTCATCTGTGAAACCTGCGGACGGAACTTCGACGTCCGCCAGGAGATCCTCGATCGGTA
>CAYNSP010000106.1:0-5436 GCA_964400035.1 uncultured Acidimicrobiaceae bacterium
CCGTTACCGGGCCTTCGCCAGATCGTCGGCAGCCACCGCCTCGATCCTCACCGCCCACACCGCTGACGACAATCTGGAGACGGTCCTGATCAATCTCATCAGGGGCACGGGGACCCGGGGGCTGGCCGGGATCCCACCGTTCCGCCCGCCGAACATCTACCGCCCCCTTCTGACGACTACCCGGGACCAACTCAGGGAGATCGCCCATCTCGTCGGAATCCCGTATGCCGACGATCCGATGAACCTCGAGCCATCGTTGGCCCGGACACGTCTGCGGACGACGGTGATTCCCAGGTTGAGGGAACTCATCCCGTCGATCCTGGATTCGGTCACCGCTATGACCGCTCTGGTGAGGAACGACGCCGACCTTCTCGACGGACTGACACCGACCATCCCGGCGGTGGTAGATGGGATGGTTCGGGTACCACTCGGGACCCTGGCGGCAATGCCCGACGGGATCTCCGACCGGTATCTCATTGGAGTTCTTGAGTCGCTCGGGTTGGGTCCCGAACGTGAACGGATCGAGCGGATCCGTGCTGTGGCGAACGGCGAAGCTGTCTCCCGCGAGATAGCCGGGGGTGTAACCGCCAGCCGGGCGGGTCCCCTCCTGGTGATCGGGCGGGAACCCGGGGAACTCACCTCCGCCATCGTTCTCAGTCCGGGCCAGCATCGCCTTCATGGCCTGGTCTTTGATGTCATCGCATCCGAAGCCGTCTGTCGGGTGGCACCACTCGACCGATGGCACGCCATCTTCCCGAAGGGAACAGTTCTGGAGGTAGGGGCAGACCTGCGGGTGATTGCCGATGGCGAGGAGGCATGGGTTCCGGGAGTGAAGCGTCTCCCTGTCGCCTGGTATCAACCGGGCGAACTCGGCTACCTTTCCGTCTTCGCCAGAGAGGAAAGCGGATGGACATAAAACCCCTGATCACCGCCGAGGAGATCGAGGTCAAGCTGGTCGAGATGGGGAAGAAGATCACTGAGGACTACCGCGACAAGGAAGTCCTTCTCGTCGGGGTCCTTAGGGGTGCGTTCATGGTGATGGCGGATCTGGCCCGTCACATCGATCTGGCGTGTGAGTTCGATTTCATGGCCGTGTCGTCGTACGGGGCGTCGACCCAGACCTCCGGTGTCGTGCGCATCCTCAAAGACCTCGATGAGGAGATCGAGGGCCGTCATGTGATCATTGTCGAGGACATCATCGACTCCGGACTCACCCTCAACTATCTGATCAAGAGTCTCCGTGTCCGCAAACCGGCATCCCTGGAGATCGCCACCCTGCTCCTCAAGGAGGGGATCCAACGGGTGCCTCTCGACGTCAAGTACGTGGCCTTCAGTATCGGTCCCGAGTTCGTGGTGGGATACGGTCTCGACTACGCCGGGAAGTACCGCAACCTTCCCTACGTCGGGGTGATCGGCGGTTAGACGGCCCCCCGGTCGTTTCCCACCTCCCCACGGGAATACCCGGTGACCGCATTGGGGTTCCCCTAGCGGTCCACGGGGCGTAGCATTACATCGCTAGCCCTCCCCTACCTGAGGTCCCCTTGAACCGAACTGTCCGCACACTCCTGCTCTACGGGATGTTCATCATCCTGGTGGTGTACATCGCCCAGTGGTGGCTCCACCAGGTCACCGGCCCGGAAGAAATCCAGGCCTCCCAGTTCATTTCCAACATCCACGAAGGTCTTTACGACGAGGTCGTGCTGGGAAAGAACACCCTCCAGGCCCGGGGTCGTCTCGCCATCGACGGCGCCCCGGAAGGTGAGTTCGACCACATTGCAAACTACACCGAGGGTTCCGAGCCCACCATCATCGAGGCGTTGGAGAGCAACAACATCAGCTGGTCGGCCGATCCCGAGCCGCCAGGTTTCTGGACGGTGTTCCTCAGCTTCCTCCCCTGGCTCTTCCTGCTCGGGTTCATGGTGTTCATCTTCATGCAAATGCAGGGCGGCGGGAACCGGGTCATGCAATTCGGGAAGTCCCGGGCCAAGCTGGTAGGCAAGGAGCAACCAAAGGTCACCTTCGACGATGTCGCCGGTCTCACTGAGGCAAAGGAAGAACTGGAGGAGATCAAGGACTTCCTCGCCAACCCCGACCGGTACCGGCAGATGGGTGCAAAGATCCCCAAGGGTGTCCTCCTCTTCGGCCCACCCGGGACCGGCAAGACACTCCTTGCCCGCGCAGTCGCCGGCGAAGCAGGCGTTCCCTTCATGTCCATCTCCGGTTCCGACTTCGTCGAGATGTTCGTCGGTGTCGGTGCCGCCAGGGTGCGCGACCTCTTCGAGCAGGCCAAGCAGGCGGCCCCGGCGATCGTATTCATCGATGAGATCGACGCTGTGGGACGGCACCGTGGCGCGGGTCTCGGTGGTGGTCATGATGAGAGGGAGCAGACCCTCAACCAGTTGCTGGTCGAACTCGATGGTTTCGAAGGAAACACCGGGGTCATCGTGATGGCAGCGACCAACCGTCCGGACATCCTCGACCCGGCCCTCCTCCGACCCGGCCGGTTCGACCGTCAGATCGTGGTCGATGCTCCCGATGTGGAAGGTCGCGAGGCAATCCTCAAGGTCCATTCCCGGGGCAAGCCCCTCTCTGACGAGATCGATCTCGGTGTCCTGGCGCGCCGGACCCCCGGTTTCACCGGTGCCGACCTCGCCAACCTGATCAACGAGGCAGCACTCCTGGCGACACGTCGTCGCAAGGACAAGATCACCATGCTCGAACTGGAGGAGGCGATCGATCGTGTCATCGCCGGTCCGGAACGGAAGAACCGGATCATGACCGAAGACGAGCGTCGGGTGATTGCGTACCACGAGACCGGCCACACTCTGGTCGGGTTTGCCCTGCCCAATGCCGACCCGGTCCACAAGGTGACCATCGTGGCAAGAGGCCGTTCGCTCGGCCACACACTCTCCCTCCCGACACACGACAAGTACCTGTCCCGTCGGAGCGAACTGGTCGACCAACTCGCCCAGTTGCTGGGTGGTCGTGCCGCCGAGGAGATCATCTTCGCCGACCCGACGACGGGCGCCGCCAATGACATCGAGAAGGTCACCGAGATCGCCCGTCGGATGGTCATGGAGTACGGAATGAGCGATGAGCTCGGTCCGATGCAATACGGCCGGGCGTCGAGCGAAGTGTTCCTGGGCCGTGACTACGGACGTCAGCAGGACTACTCCGATGAGGTAGCTGCCTTCATCGACGCCGAGGTCCGCAAGCTCGTGTCCGCCGCCCACGAGGAGGCCCGGACGATCATCGAGCATCACCGCGACGCTATGGAGCGGATGGTGGAGGCCTTGATGGTCGATGAGACACTCGACAAGGACCGGATCGAGGAGATCTTCCACGACGTTCCGAAATGGGAGCATGCCACCGACGGCTCACTCCGGATCAAGTATCCGGACAACCCGGTCTTCCCCAAGGACCGCACCGAGCAGGAAGTGGCAGCCGCTTCGGAGGAGACCTCGAACGAGGAGACCACCGAGTCGTATCGTCTCGGACGGGCCAGACCCAAGGGCCGGGCCAAGCCTGCCGAAGCCTGACCGGGCGCCTTCGGCGCCGCGCTGGCTACCCATTATTCGGTATTGCCGTGCCAGCTTCCCCTAAACCGAAGGTTCGGGGGAAGGGAACCCCACCGCGCAGCCGTGGGGTGGGGGGCAGTCGTTCCCACCACCGGTAGCCAGCGGAAGGTCTCGGTGCTCGGTACTCAGTACTCGGTACTGGTGTGGCCCTCCATTGGCTCACCCCCGTACCTTCTTGGTACCTTGGTCGGGTGAACCCCGACAAAGGCCATCTTTATCTCGGACGGACCCTCGATCCAGACGAACCACTCATCTACGAAGCCGCCGACCTGACCACCCACGGGGTGATCGTCGGTATGACCGGTTCCGGGAAGACCGGTCTCGGGGTCGGTCTAATCGAAGAGGCACTCCTCTCCGGCATCCCCTGTCTGGTAATCGACCCCAAGGGGGACATGGGCAACCTCGCCCTGGTCTTCCCCGAACTGCGTCCGGCCGACTTCGAACCGTGGATGGATGAGGGTGAGTCGGTCAGATCCGGCAAGACGAAGGCGGCCATGGCTGAGGAGACGGCCACCGCGTGGTCCAAAGGTCTCATTGGCCACGGAATCGACAGTGCCCGTATGGAACGTCTCCGTACCGGGTCTGAGGTCACCATCTACACACCAGGCTCCTCGGCGGGGGTCGGGCTGAATGTGCTCGGTTCCCTGGCGGCCCCGAAAGGTGTCGACTGGGACACCGGCTCAGAGGTGATCCGGGACGAGATCCAGTCTTTGATCTCTTCTCTCCTCACCCTGGCGGGTGTCGACTCCGACCCGGTGGCGGGAAGGGAGCACATCCTGCTCTCCAACATCGTCGAGACCATCTGGAGACAGGGTCAGAACCTCGACCTGGCGACACTGATCGGTCAGATCCCCAACCCGCCTTTCCGCAAGCTCGGGGTGTTCGATGTGGACACTTTCATGCCCGAGAAGGACCGGATGGCGCTGGCCATGCGACTCAACGGGCTGCTCGCCTCCCCATCCTTCGCAGCTTGGTTGGAGGGTATGCCCCTCGATATCGAGGCGATGATCGGTGGTGACGGCCCGACCAAGGCGGCTGTCGTCTATCTCGCCCATCTCTCGGATGAAGAGCGCCAGTTCCTGGTCACCCTGCTGCTCTCCAAGATGGTCACCTGGATCAGGTCGCAACCGGGAACCAGCCAGCTCCGCGCCCTGATCTATATGGACGAGGTGTTCGGATTCGCCCCCCCGACCGCAAATCCCCCGTCGAAGACGCCGATCCTCACCATCTTCAAACAGGCCCGGGCTCATGGCGTAGGCATGGTCCTGAGCACTCAGAATCCGATCGACATCGATTACAAGGCGATGGCCAACGCCGGGACCTGGATGATCGGCCGTCTTCAGACCGAGAACGACAAGAAGCGGATCCTGGAAGGCTTGTCCTCAGCATCCGGGGGCACGGACGTCAGGGAGCTGAGCCAGTCGATCTCGGATCTGGGGAAGCGCCAGTTCGTCCTTCACACCACCAAGAAGTCCCACCCGACCTTGTTCGGTACACGTTGGGCCATGTCCTATCTTGCCGGACCGCTCACCCGAGACCAGATCGGGACCCTCATGGCAGGGCAGAAGTCAGCGGCCCCCGCCACTGCCTCCACACCCGGGACTCCTCCCCCACAGGAGACGCCCGCATCGGCTCCGGCGACAGCCGTGGCCAGCGATGACACCGTACCGGTAGCCCCGAAGGTCGCACCGGGAACGAAGGTGACCTACCTTGACCCTGCGGCCCCATGGGCCGGTCAAGTCGGTGCCCTCGCCACCGGGACGCTCTATGAAGCCGCAGTGGCGGCAACTGCGAGTATCACCTATTCGAACGCTCCAGCGGGGATCAATCACAGAGAGGACTTCGAGGCAATCCTGTT
>CAYNSP010000107.1:0-5356 GCA_964400035.1 uncultured Acidimicrobiaceae bacterium
GGCACCGGCGATCGCCATCTCCAGGCTCTCGTACCGGGCCATTCCTTCGGGGGCATCCCCGCCGACGATCACAACCTCGGGAGCGGGGTCGTAGACCTGACGTTGCACGACAGCGATGGCTGCGTCGAGGTCGGCCCCTTCCACCACAGTGAGGAGTACCTGAACTGTGGCCGCGCTGGGCCGATCTTCGACAGATGGGATCTCCGCCACATGCGGAGTGGACGCTGTCATGCCGGAGGCATTGTGAACCGGTCGGCGGTTCTGAGCAATATCTTGGGGGTCACATGTATGTCGTAGAACTCTCCGGTGGGGTGGGTGGGGCCCGAATGGCACGAGGCCTGGCTGCCATGTCCGATGTCGACCTCACCGTTGTGGTCAACGTCGGTGACGATGAGTTGGTTCACGGACTCCATGTCTCTCCCGATATCGACACGGTGATCTACACCCTGGCAGGGATGGAGGGCCCCGAAGGATGGGGACGCTCCGGTGACACCTTCAGGGTCAACGAGGAGCTTGGCAGGTTCGGGATCGACAACCGTTTCCGTCTTGGGGACCTGGACCTGGCACTGAACCTCTATCGGACCAACCGGCTCGCCACCGGCGTCACGCTGTCCGTGGTGACCGCCGAGGTTGCCAGAGCTTTCGACTTGACGGCCAGGATCCTCCCGGCGACCGACGATCAGGTGAGGACGATGATCGAGACCCCTGATGGTCTGCTCGCCTTCCAGGACTACTTCGTCCTCCGCCAGACCCGCGACGAAGTGACGGGACTGCGCTTCGAGGGTGCAGAAGAGGCGTCCCCCGCCCCCGGCGTGATCGAAGCGATCCGGTCCGCCGACCTGGTGGTGTTGGCACCATCCAATCCCCCGTTGTCCATTTGGCCGATCCTGGCGATTCCAGGAGTCCGGGCTGCTGTGGTCGATCATCCGAAGGTGGTCGCGGTCAGCCCGCTGATCGGCGGCAAAGCCCTGAAGGGACCCGCCGATCGGGTGATGGCAACGCTCGGTCTCTCCCCCGGCAACGCTGGCGTGGTGGAGGCGTATGAAGGGTTGATCGACGCACTGGTCATCGACCACACCGACGCCGCGGAGCAACCCACGAGCGTGCGGGTGGTGGTCACCGACACACGGATCAAGGAGTCCGCGGCGGCAGAGCGTCTCGCCGGGGAGATAATCCGGCTGTGACATTTCAAATCCACCCCCTCACCGGAATCGGTGCGGTCCACCCCGGAGACGATGTGGCCGCGGTGTTGATCCCTGCCCTGGAACCGTTCGACCCGCAAACCGGAGACATCGTGGTGGTCACCCACAAGATCGTCTCGAAAGCCGAAGGTGCGGTCCGAACGGTCGTCGGGGACGAAGAGGAGTTCAAGAAGCGCCTCGTCGAGGAGGAGGCGGTTTCGATCGTCCGCCGGCGGGGTGATCTGATCATCGCCGAGACCAAGCATGGCTTCATCTGTGCCAACGCCGGGATCGACAGGTCGAATGCCGAACCGGGCACGGTCATCCTTCTCCCTGACGATCCCGACAGATCGGCACACCGGATCAGGCTTCGCCTCGAGAAACGATTCGGGATCTCTCTGGCAGTGATCATCTCCGACACCTTCGGACGACCCTGGCGAAGGGGTCTGACCGATGTCGCCATCGGTGTCTCGGGGATGCTTCCCATCCTCGACCTCAGGGGGACGGTTGATTGGGTGGGGAGGGAACTCGAAGTCAGCGAGGTGGCCGTCGCCGACGAGCTGGCCGCGGCCGCCGACCTGGTGATGGGTAAGGCGTCTGGCATCCCTGCTGCGTTGGTGCGCGGCTATGAGGTGCCGGTCGGTGAAGGACGGGGCCGCGACCTGGTCCGCCCCCCGGCCGAAGACCTGTTCAGATAACCCTAAGGGCTATCGCTCAGGCGCCCGGACGGCCGAGCCCCCAGTAGTCGAGACCGGCCCCACGGACCGATGCCGGATCGAGCAGGTTCCGGGCATCGACGACCCGGTAGCCCTTCATCACCTGAGCGACCTCTGTGAGATCAACCTCCCTGAACTCCGGCCATTCTGTGGCGATCAGGAGTACGTCAGCATCCCGTGCGGCCTCGACCGCTGAACCGGCCATGGTCACATGGTCGGAGCTGGCCTCGGGGTCATAGGCGACGACGTCGGCTCCTTCTGCCTGGAGCAGAGCCGCCACCCGAAGCGCCGGGGACTCCCTGACATCGTCGGTACCCGCCTTGAAGGCAACACCCCACATCGCAACCCGACGCCCACGCAACCCGCCGCCGGCAGCCTGGCGGATCTTGGCGGCGAGTCTGATTCGCTGTTCCTCGTCGGCGGCGATCACGGCCCGGAGAAGGCTGAACTCGTAGCCAGCATCCTCCGCCACCCCGATCAGAGCACTGGTGTCCTTGGGGAAACATGACCCGCCATAACCGGGGCCGGGTTGGAGGAAGTGGGGACCGATCCGGTGGTCGAGACCCATTCCGGTGACCACATCGAGGATGTCGGCGCCTAGAGCTTCGCACAGGTTGGACAGCGTGTTGACGAATGTGAGCCGGGCCGCCAGATATGAGTTGGATGCGTATTTGATCATCTCGGCGGAGGTCGGATCGGTGATTACCACCTCGGTGTTCAGACTGTCATACAGCGACGCCACCCGTTCGGCATCGGTCCTGTCGTATGCACCGACGACGACTCTGTCGGGATTGAGGAAGTCACTGACCGCCTTCCCTTCCCGGAGGAACTCGGGGTGGGAGACAACAGGACTCTGGCTTCCTCGATCGGCGAGACGCTTCCGAAGCGATGCCACCGTTCCCGGAGGCACAGTCGACTTGACCACGAAGGTGACGGTGTGCGGGACGATCGGGGCCAGCTCGTCGACGACTGCTTCGATGTAGCTGAGGTCGGCGCGTCCACCCGGTCCTTCGGGGGTGGGAAGGCAGAGGAAGATGAAGTCGGCCCCCTCAACCGCCTCCGGATTCGACTGGTGGAAGCTGATCGCACCGGACTCGATGGTGCTGGCCAAGAGTTCGGGGAGACCATCCTCGAAGATCGGGGTCTTCCCGGCACGGAGGGCTTCCACCCGTTCGGCATTGGCTTCCCCCAAACGCACCCTGTGACCGAGACTGGCCAGTCCGGCCCCGGTCACCAAGCCGACATACCCGGCTCCGATTACAGCAACATCCATAGATCCCTCAAGAGCTTGTGGGACACGTCGCCGACGTGGCCCCGGTTCGCACCTATCTAGCGTTGGCGTCGGCGCCGACGATAACGATCGCGTCGTATCCGTTATCGACCGCTCCGACTTGGACTACACCATATCCGAGTGCACTGATGATCTGCGATCCGTTGGTGCTGCCGCTGGGGACGATCACCGTGGTCCGCTGGTAGTCCTTTCGGGGGGCGTCTCCAACACCGACGACCACGAAGCCTTCGCCTTCGAGGAATGAACCCATCAGACCGGCGGAGCCACTGATTCCGTTGCCGTTGAGCACCTGGACCCTCAGTGGCTGGTCGGTCGCCTGACTGGCCCTGCCCGCTCTGAAGTCGGCGAGCATCTCGTTGGCCTCAGGCTGACGGAGGACGAGGACTTCTGCGTTTCCAACCTTGCGTCCCGTGACCGGAACGGTCGAACCTTCGATCGAACCGGTCAGGACCCCCCTGAAGTCCCAGGCGAGCGAAGCCACCGAGGCTCCTGCAAGCCGGCTGTCGATGGTCATGTATTTGGCAAGAGTTGAGGTGATCGAACCGGCGTCGGCGAGGGACGAGGGCGACTTGAGCTTGGAGAACATCGCCCTCATCACGGCCTGTTGACGCTGGGTGCGACCGATGTCGTTGGCGTCGACCGAAACCCACCGCCCGTTGCGGTACTCCTCGTACTTCCGGGACCGGGCGTAGGCGAGGGCCATATTCCCGTCGAGGGTCTGCGCTCCCCCCTGCACGTCGAGACCCGAACTGAGGTCCCGGGCAGGGTTGGGGAAGGTGAGCTGGATGCCACCGAGTTCATCAATCAGACCCTGGAACCCGACGAAGTCGATCTCGACATAGTGATTGATCTCAACGTCGAGATTCTCTCTGATGGTCTCGACCAGCTTGGCACTGCCCCCGAAGGCGTAGGCGGCGTTGATTCGCTGCTCGCCATGTCCGGGGATCCTCACCCAGAGGTCACGGGGGATCGAAAGCATGCTGATCTGAGACGAGGAACCATCGACCCGAACCAGCATGACAACGTCAGCTCGGGCACCACCGAAGCTGCCGAAATGGGTCAAGTCGTCGAGGCCCTCACGGGAGTCAGAACCGACCACGACGAAAGTGAGGTCATCCCCCGAGGGGTGATCGAGAACCTCGGTGACGTTCTGATCGGAACGGGCGGAACCGAGAAGATTTCGACCGGTATAGACCGCCCAGAGTCCGGCGGCGGCCACCAGATTGGCGAGAACCAATACGGTGATAACCGTCACCTTGAACCATCGGGACGGCCTTTTACGTTGTTTCGGGAGGGAGGGAGGGTCCTGGGACATCTTGGTCTTAGACGATCAAAGGGTAGTGGTGGTTCCGACGCTATGAAGGAACGTGAAGTTCCCCATGAACCCGTTATTGTCGCCATGATTACGAAGGAGGTCTGCCGGTTGGCAGTTCTTGCTCACGAAGGTACATACCCGATTTTGTACGGTTCATTCCCCATCCCATTCGGGGCGAGCCATCGCACGGGCTATCTGGCCCGACCTGACGAAACCGGCAAGTTTCCGGTCGTCATAGTGCTCCCGGATCTCGGCGGTCTGGACTCCTTCGAGAAGGACTTGTGTCGTCGTCTGGCCCGCACAGGTATCGCCGCCGTAGCTATCGATCTCTACCGCGACCGCACCGATCCACTCAGCGCATACAACGGCCTCACCGACCAGGGTGCCCTCGCCGATGTCGAAGAGGCCTACGAGTTCATCATGTCCGGCGATGTGGGATGGAATGCCGGTGACAGGGTTGGCCTTCTCGGTGTCGATGTTGGCGGCCGGTTTGCATTGATCCAGGCCGCCCGTCAACCCTGGGTGGCCTCGGTGGCCATCGCCTACACGCCCCTTACCGGTGACGAGGAGCGGGAGCATCCGGTTGCCGGGTTCCTCGCCCACCTTCCGATTCCGGTGCTCGGTCTGTACGGCGCCGATGATGATCTGATCGACGCCAGTTCGGTCGACGAAGCGCAGGCCCGCAACCAGCATGGTCAATGGCTGCTCTATGAGGGCACGGGACATGGATTCCTCGACCCGACCGCTCCCGGTTACCACGCCGGATCCGCCGACGACGCCATGGCGCGGATCATCGCCTTTTTCCAGGCGACACTCCCCAAGCCTCAGATCGAAGAGCTGGGCTGAACTGACC
>CAYNSP010000108.1:0-5346 GCA_964400035.1 uncultured Acidimicrobiaceae bacterium
CCATCGTCCCCACATTCACATGCGGCTTCGTACGCTCAAACTTCGCCTTCGCCATTGCTCTCTATCTCCTATTTGTCCGGTCAGGACTCGCCACGTCGGCCTGCCACGATCGCCTCGGCAATCGATTCAGGTACGTCCTGATATGAATTGAATTGCATTGAGTAGTTGGCACGCCCCTGCGTCTTGGAACGCAGGTCGGTGGCGTAACCGAACATTTCAGACATGGGCACCTGAGCCCGGATCACCTGGGTGTTACCGCGCTGAGTCATGCCCTCGACCTTGCCGCGTCGGGAATTGAGGTCGCCGATGACATCGCCCATGTAGTCCTCCGGGGTGGTCACTTCGACGTCCATGACCGGCTCGAGAAGCTTCACTCCGGCCTTGCGGGCAGCCTCCTGGAGAGCCATCGAACCGGCGATCCGGAAGGCCATCTCGGAGGAGTCGACATCGTGGGCCGACCCGTCCACCAGAACGGCGCGGACGTCGACCAGGGGGTATCCGGCGAGGACACCCTGGTCGAGGGCATCTTCGATACCGCTGTCGACCGACGGGATGTACTCCCGGGGGATGGCCCCACCCTTGATCATGTCCACGAACTCGTAACCACCACCGGGGCCGGTGGGCTCGAGGTTGACCACCACATGAGCGAACTGACCCCGACCACCGGTCTGCTTGACGTGGCGGTATGAGACGTTCTCGACACCCTTGCGGATGGTCTCGCGGTAGGAGACCTGCGGCTTGCCGACACTGGCATCGACCTTGAACTCACGGAGCAGGCGATCGACGAGGACCTCCAGGTGGAGTTCGCCCATCCCGGAGATGATCGTCTGACCTGTTTCCTCGTCGGTGCGGACCAGGAAGGTCGGATCCTCTTCGGAGAGACGGTGCAGCGACGCAGAGAGCTTCTCCTCATCGGACTTGGTCTTGGGCTCGATGGCGACCGAAATCACCGGTGCCGGGAACTCCATGGACTCGAGCTGGATCAGATTCGCCGGATCGGAGAGGGTGTCACCAGTGGTGGTCTCCTTGAAACCGATGCCGGCGACGATGTCGCCCGCGTACACGTCGTCAATGTCCTCACGGGAATTGGCGTGCATCCTGAGGAGACGACCGATCCGCTCCTTCTTCCCGGTAGTCGTGTTGAGGACGGTGTCACCCTTGGAGATGTGACCCGAGTAGACCCGGAAGTAGGTGAGCTTGCCGACGTGGGGGTCGCTCATGATCTTGAAGGCGAGAGCGGAGAACGGCTCGGCGTCGTCGTGCTTGCGCTCGAGAATGGTCTCCTCGTCTCCCGGCTTGAAACCCTTGACCGGCGGAAGGTCCTCAGGGCTGGGCAGGTAGGCGACGATTGCGTCGAGGAGCAGCTGGACACCCTTGTTCTTGAATGCGGTGCCACAGAAGACCGGGGTGAACTCGCCGGAGATGGTGCCGTTGCGGACGCCGATCTGGATCTCTTTGAAGCTGAGTTCTCCGTTTTCCAGGTAGGAGTCGAGCAGCTCCTCCGAGGTCTCGGCGACCATCTCGATCAGCTTCTCGCGGTATTCGGCGACCAGGTCGGTCATGTCTTCGGGGATATCGACCGTGTCCCATTGCTTCCCGTCGTCACCCTTCCAGACATGGGCCTTGAGGTCGACCAGGTCGACGACACCGACGAAGTCGGCTTCCTTGCCGATGGGCAGCTGCATGACGAGCGGACGGGCGCCAAGACGGTCGACGATCGACTGGACGTCGAAGTAGAAGTCGGCACCGGTGCGGTCGAGCTTGTTGATGAAGCAGATGCGCGGGACGGCGTAACGGTCGGCCTGGCGCCAGACGGTCTCGGACTGCGGTTCGACACCGGCAACACCGTCAAACACAGCAACGGCCCCGTCGAGTACTCGAAGGGACCGCTCAACCTCGACCGTGAAGTCAACGTGGCCGGGGGTGTCGATGATGTTGATTACGTGGTCGTGCCAGATGCAGGTGGTGGCGGCGGAGGTGATGGTGATGCCCCGCTCCTGCTCCTGCTCCATCCAGTCCATGGTGGCGGCACCCTCATGGACTTCACCGATCTTGTAGTTGCGCCCGGTGTAATAGAGGATTCGCTCGGTAAGCGTTGTCTTGCCCGCGTCGATGTGAGCCATGATCCCGATATTCCGGGTACGGCTAAGCGGCACCTGACGTAGGCGATGCAGCGCGTTCTCGTTGCTCATTCTTCTTCTATTACTCCGTCGCGATATTCGGTTGTGAACGTCCCCCGTCCGGCGGTTCGGGGTTCGGAGCTTTCTGAGCCCCGCCTACCTGGAACGTTCTGGGTTGTTTCTCTCGACTACCAGCGGTAGTGGGCGAAGGCCCGGTTGGACTCGGCCATCTTGTGGATGTCCTCCTTGCGCTTCACCGCCGCTCCCGTGTTATTGGATGCGTCGAGAATCTCGTTAGCGAGCCTGAGCGACATGGTCGGCTCGCGCCGCTGACGGGCGTAGTTCACCAGCCAGCGGATGGCGAGGCTGCTCTGCCTGCGTGGCGACACCTCGACCGGAACCTGATAGTTGCTTCCGCCGACACGACGGGAGCGGACCTCGACCTGAGGTCTGATGTTGTCGACCGCCCTCTTGAGGACGACGGTCGGATCCTGGCTCGTCCGCTGCTCGACGGTCTCTAGTGCGTCGTAAACGATCTGGCGGGCCAGATCCTTCTTGCCCTTGAGGAGGACCTTGTTGATCACCTGGCTGACGAGCACCGAGCGGAAAACCGGATCGGGCTGGATCGCACGCTTCTGGGCCGGAGCTCTACGCATCAGGATCCCTTCTTGGTCCCGTAGCGGCTACGGGCCTTCTTCCTCTTGCCAACACCTGCGGCATCGAGAGCCCCGCGAATCACTTTGTAGCGAACACCAGGTAGGTCACGGACACGACCCCCACGTACCAGCACCATGCTGTGCTCCTGGAGGTTGTGGCCCTCGCCCGGGATGTATGCGGTCACCTCGACACCTGAGGAGAGACGGACACGACACACCTTGCGCAACGCCGAGTTCGGCTTCTTGGGTGTGACCGTATAGACGCGGGTGCAGACGCCCCGACGCTGGGGGGCACCGGCGAGACCGGCGGTCTTGGTCTTCTTCTTCTTCGGCTTCCTGCCCTCGCGGACAAGCTGCTCAATCGTTGGCATTGCGCTCCTTACGCGAGGAGACGGCGTGGGCACACCCGACAGCCGTTCCTGTTGTGAGTCCTTGCGTACCGGACGCTGCGTTGCGACCGGCTTGTTCCCGTCCGGACCCCAAATGGGATCTCCTGAGAACGACTGGATTCTATGACCTTCTACGGATTAGTACCAAATCGACTTATTGGGTCGAGAAGGAAACCACCATCACCGCATCTTCGCCGTTGGGACCCGAAGCGGTGACCATGATTCGGTGCTCCCCGCGGAAGAAGGTGGTGTACATCCGGTCGCCACTCTGGATCATCTTGAAATCCTGGCCCGGATAGGCGAATTCGGCGACACAGGAACTGGCGTTGACGCATTGGAAGGTGAGCGAGATGGCGGGGCCCCTCGGATAGACGGTGGCGCACGGCTCCCCGTTGCAGCGGATCCACAGGACTGACGGGCCGACCGGGATGGTTGTGGCCGGTGCGGTAGACGTCGTGGTGGCAACACTCGTTGTGGTGGTAGTCGGCCGCGTCGTGGTCGTGGTCGGCCGGGTAGTCGTCGTACTTGATGGTGCGGTGGAGGTGGTAGTGGCCTCTGTGGTCGTGGTGGTTACCACCACTCCGAGCACTTCATCGGTCGGTCGCCCGGCGAACCCACCAGCCAGCAGGACCATCAAGACGGTGAGAGCAATTCCAGCCCCGAAGGCCGCTCCGACCAGGGTCAGTAGCGAGGCGCCACGTCGTGCCGCACGTCGCTTCTTGGGCGGTGTCGAGGCGAGATGACGGGCGACAGCATGGGCGAATTCTTCAGGGTCGAGACGACGATCCTCAGGGCCCCTCGGCAACTCAGCCAATTGAACCGACTCCCATTCTCACCCTCCCAGGTCTCGTAAAGCTATGCCGCACACACCGGAGTGTCAATGCCGACTTGGGCTCACCTCGCCACCTGCGTGAACCCCAACAAACCCACCCGATAGGTGCGAATCAAAATGGTCTCATTCCCCGCATGATCCACTGCCACCACCCTCACGGTCTTCCATCCCAGCGTTGGGAGTCCGGGGATCGGGAAGCCGTTTGGAATGGGCTGACCGTCGAGTGTTGCCTGGCATGAGGCGACTCCCGAAGCGTTCGAGCCTGGATCGGTACAGCTCCAGCTGATGCTGCCAGGCGCGAGCGGGTCTATCACCTGACCGTCAACCGAAGGCCAGGTCATGTTGATGATCGGTCCGGTCACGTCAGGTCCCGGGTCGACCGTGGTCGTGGTCGTCGGGATCGTCGTAGTCGTGGTCGGGAACGTCGTTGTCGTCGTATTCCGCCGGGTCGTTGTAGTGGTGGTGACCACCGTGGTCGTGGTGGTCTCAGGGACCGTGGTCGTCGTGGAAGACGTGGTTGTCGTCGACGTCGTCGTGGTCTCCACCGGAACGGTCACCGGGACTGAAGACGAGGTGGTCGTGCTCGGCTCCGTCGTAGACGTGGAGGTCGTAGACACGATGATACCGAGGACCTCGTCAGAACCCATCCCGGGAAGGCCTCCGGTAAGCCAGACAACTGCGGATGCGATCCCGATGCCTGCACCGAAGCAGAGTCCAACTAATGCGGTCACTGAAATGAACCGACGAAGTCCGGAGACCCTGTTCTTCGGGGGCGTATTCGCCAGATGACGGGCCACCACACTCGCGAACTCCGCGGGTTCAAGAGGACGGTCTATTGGACCATCAGGAAATTCAGACACGTGAACGGACTCCCAATTTCGCCCTCCCAAGCAGAAGGAAAAGTTAGGCGAGGTTCAGGGGAGTGTCAATGCCGGTCGAGTGGCCGGTACTAAGTGTCTAGTGCCCGGTACCCAGTATCCAGTACCCAGTATCCAGTACCTGGTGCCCGGTAGCGAAGCCCGGGGCTATTCGGCCGTGAATGAGGTCTCGGCGAGGACCGGACCGCCCTGGCCCAATATCACCCTCAAGTCATAAGTGCCGGCCGGTGGAGCGAATATTCCCGGCATTGCCGTCCAGTCACTGCTTCCGGGAGCCCTCATCTGGCCAACGCAGGCTCCGCCGGGGGGCAGATTGGAGCAACTGAATCCCAGTTCGATTTCCACTACCTCCGGAAAGGGAGAGCCAGCCGTGCAGGAACCCCCGTTGCAGGTGATCGTGGCAGAAGGTGGGATGGTGGTTGTGGTGGTGGTCGGGATGGTGGTTGTAGTCGTCGTGGCCTGAGTAGTCGT
>CAYNSP010000109.1:0-5272 GCA_964400035.1 uncultured Acidimicrobiaceae bacterium
AATGCCCAGAGGATGTGGTCCAGCTTGCCCTGAGGTCCGAGAAGCAGTGAACGCCGGACCCGACCTGGTTCGAGCGAACCGACCTCCTGGCTGATCAGGTCGTTGAGGAACCGGACTGCGTCGGGACCACTGAACCAAACCAGGTCGGCCCCAACAGGAGAAAGGACCCGGCTATCCGTTGATTGCACGCTCATATGGTCGCCAGCTTCTCCAACCACGGGATGGCGGTGATCACCCGGGTGAACCACGAGGCAAGCGTGGAAATGTGGCCGGTCACCATGATCACCCCGAACAGGGCGAGCAGGACCCCTGATCCGATTGCGATCTTCTTCATATGAGGCTTCAACCGCCCGAACACCTTGAACAGTCCCAACCCGGCGAGGAGGAACGGCACCCCGAGCCCAAGCGAGTAGGCGACCAACAGGGCCATACCTCTCACCACGGTCTCCTGGATGGCTGCCGTGGTCAGGATCACGCCGAGCACCGGTCCGATACAGGGCGTCCAGGCGAATGCGAAAGCGGCACCCATGACCGGTGGGGCCCACGCCCCCAGTCTCGAGGGCCGCACATCGAGACGGCGGTCCCGGTTGAGAACGGCCAGTAGCCCCCGATTGGAAACGGCCATGGCAACCATCAGGACGCCGAAGGCGATGACTACCCACCCGGCGATGGTGGTGAGGGTGTTCATGTTCCGGACCAGGAACTGTCCGAGTGCCGTGGCCGCGGCTGCGTATGCGGTAAACACGACCGTGAACCCGGCGATGAAAAGGAGGATCACCCGGAGCATCCGACGGGTCGAGTAGTCACCGGATTCGAGTTGGGCAGCCGAGTACCCGGACATCATCGACAGGTATCCGGGAACCAGGGGCAGCACGCAGGGGGATATGAACGAAATGACTCCGGCCCCGAACGCGACCAGCAATTGGAAGATGAATGCGGCCTGCTCTACACCCTCAAACACGGGGGGCTCGCTTCGCTCGCAGTACCCCGTGCCGCATCAACTGAGCGGAAGCCTGAACCACGGTCACGGAGGGTAACTGGATCCAGAATCCAGGAACTTCGCCCTTCCCGAGAGAAGGGACCCCGCAACGGGTGACTACTACCCGAGATTTGCGTTTTAGCCTCACACGGGTGAAACGGATCCTCCGACCCATCCTGCCGATCGATCGGTTCGGGAAGGGGGATCGGGCAGTCACCATCACCGTCTGGATGGCCGGGCTGGTACAGGGGTTCGGCCAGGCTCAGGCCTCGGCATCTCTCCCGTTCAGCAGGGCGGCACTGGGTCTCACCGAAGGGGAGATGAGCCTCCTCCTCGGTCTCACCAGACTCGGCGGATTCATCGCACTCCCCCTCGCCTGGTATGCCGACCGGCACGGCCGACGAAAGCCCTTCCTCCTATCTCTGCTTCTGATCGTGGTCGGAGGGGCCGTCACCGGACTCGCCTTCGACGCCTGGCAGTTCGGGATCGCTCAGGCGGTGCTCCGGACCGGCACCGCAGCCATCTCGGGGCTTGCCATCGTGGTGCTGGCCGAGACCGTGTCGCCTCCGGTGAGGGCGTATGCCATCTCCTTCTACGGGGCGGCAGTGTCCTTGGGTAGCGGGTTGGCGCTGCTCGCCCTACCCCTGGCCGACGACGGTGGCGAGGCCTGGCGACGACCCTATCTCCTCATCGCATCCGGGCTGCTACTGATGCCGGTGCTGATCCGAAGGGTTCCCGAGACCCGGATCTATCAGGAGGCAACCCACGACAGGGCGAAATGGGTCGATCTCACCCGGGGTGTATGGAAAGGTCGATTCTGGACGATCATCGTTGTCGCCTTTTTCGCATCGGCCTACGGCACCTTCGGGACCTCGTTCTCGACCACCCGTCTCGTCGATCATGTCGGTCTCAGCACGGGTTCGACCGTGACCATCCTCCTAGGGGCGGGGACGATCGGGGGTCTCGGGTTCTTCCTGGGTGGGAGGATGGCCGACGCATGGGGTCGTCGAGGGACCTCGGTCCTGTGCATCCTCGGAGCCCTGGTCGGAGGCTCACTCCTCTACACCGCCACATCGCCCGCGGTCATAGCCATCGCGGCCTTCGCCTCCACATTCTCCAGCTTCGCCATGGTGCCCGCCGCCGGGGCACACCGGGCCGAACTGTTCCCGACTTCCCACCGCTCCAGTGCCCTCACCGCCGGTTCCAATGCGGCCACGGTCGGCGCTGCGGTGGGTCTCATGGTGGGGATCCTCACCATCGACAGGATCGGGTTGACCAACACCATCTATGTCCTTGGTGCCGGGATGCTCGCCGCCGCGCTGTTGACCCTCCGTCTACCCGAGACGAAAGGTCAGGACCTGACCGCGGTGGCGGCCACCGACCGGTAACGGAGAAGGAAGACCAGCCCTCGGGTCAGGAAGAAGGCACCAATCGTCCACCAGATCCCGTGGAGGCTGGATCCCAGGGGTGTCCACAGGAGGAGAGCAACCGCAACCAGACAGCCGCTGGCGGTTGACATGGCCATCGTCCCGAAAGCGAGCAGACCCGAGAAGATCCCATCGCTGACGAAGAGCACCGACCCGAATGTGATCACCACCGCAGCGACGCCAGCCACCGAAACCGCCAGCTCCCCCACTGCAGGTTCGCTGGCGATCAGGTCGAGGAGGTGACGGCCGAACCCGACGAAGGCAGCAAGCGACATACCGACCAGGGAGCCCCAGAAGAGGAGTCGTCGGACCAGACCTCCCACAGCTCCGAGGTCGCGGCTGGCGGTCTTCTCAGCCACCAGAGCCTGGGCCGAGATCTCAAACGAGTCGGCGACCATCACTGCCAGAAAGAACGCCTGGTAGACCAGTTGGTGAGCGGCGATGTGGTCGGCACCGAGACGTGTGGCGGTGGCCGCGGCGACAGCGAAGGTGGTGAGCAGGAACAGCGAACGCATGGTGAGCAGCATCCCGTTGCGACCCAGGCTGAGCAGGGCGGGGGCGCTCTCCTTGAAGCTCCGGGGGCGCCTGGCCATCCCACGTCTGCGGATCATGAGGAGGAACAAAACAGCACCAACGAGCTGACCGGCGACGGACGCCCATGCTGCACCGGCGATCCCCCATCCGAAGGTGAATATGAACAGGGGGTCGAGGACCAGGTTGACCAGGTTGACCGCCACCGCCACCTTGAGAGGGCTGCGGGTGTCCTTGTGACCCCGGAAGGCGCCATGACCGGCGATCACGATGAGCACGAAGATTGCGGAAAGGCCCCTGATCCGGAGATAGGTGACGGCGTGGTCGGCGACCGCCCCCTCCGCCCCCATCAGCGAGACCAGCCCGGGTGCGAGGACCTGGATCAATGCCATCACCACGATGCCGAGGACGATGGCCAGACCCAGGGCGGTCCCGACAAGCCCTCTGGCATCGTCTTCGAGACCCCTTCCAAGCGCTCGCGCCACCAGCGGGGTGGTTACGAAGGCGAGGAAGTTGAAGGCGAGGAACGCGAAGCTGAGGATGGCGGCGTCGACCCCTAGTGCGGCCAGTTCACTGGTCCCGAGCCTGGCCACGAAGAAGGTGTCGGTGACGGTGAGCAGCGGGTCGATGGCAAGGGCGCCCAGTGCCGGTACCGCAATCCTGAGGATGGAGCGGTCAGTCTCGGTCAGCCTGCCGGTCATTGGGAGGCGTAGACCTCTTTGTGCGGCCAGCGGCACAGGTCGAAGAGGGGGCACTCACCGCACCGTGGTCGGCGGGCCTCGCATGTGTCCCGTCCGAACTGGATGAACCTCATCGACAGACCGGCCCAGACCTCCTCCGGATACAACGCCATCAGGTCCTTCTCGATCCGGGCAGGGTTGGTCTCCTTGGTCAGACCGAGACGCCAGGTGACCCTTTTGACATGGGTGTCCACCGCGATCGCCGGCATCTTCCAGTACTCGGCGAGCACCACCGAAGCCGTCTTCCTCCCCACCCCACGTAGCTTGACCAGCTCGTCGAGCTCAGCGGGCACGTCACCGGCGTACATGTCGGCGATGTCCTGGGAGAGTTCCATGATCGACTTGGTCTTCTGGCGGTAGAACCCGGTGGAGTAGATGAGCCGCTCGACCTCTTCGGGATCGGCATCGCCCAGGTCGGCCGGGGTCGGGAATCTCTCGAAGAGTGCCGGGGCGACACGATTGACGTTCTCATCGGTGGTCTGAGCTGAGAGGACGGTGACCACCAGCAACTGCCAGACGTTGTCGTATTCGAGGGCGGTCCCGATCTCGGGGTAGGTCTCCCGAAGCCGCTCATACACCTCCATGGCTCGCGCCCTTGAGGAGGCGGCGGGGCGGGTTCCGTCGGCGCGCTTCAGGGACATGACGGGACATCGTATTGCCCACCCCTACCCTCCACACGTCGTGTCGAAGAAGACCACCCCGAGGGCCATCGTCGCACTGCTGATCGCATCGTTCCTGTTCGGTGCGACCTTCGTAGTGATCAAGTCCGCTCTCGACGACATTCCGCCCCTCCGGTTCGTTGCCTGGCGGTTCGCCATCGGGGCTCTGGCCCTCGCCATCTTCGCCATTCCGAAAGGTCGGGACATCTGGTTCCACGGTCTCCTCGCCGGGTTGGCGCTTTTCGCCGGGTACGCCTTCCAGACCGCCGGTCTCGAAGTAACCACGGCGTCCAACTCGGCGTTGATCACCGGTCTCTACGTGGTCTTCACCCCGCTGCTCGCAGCCATCTTCCGCAGGCGTCCACCGGGCGGATGGATTCTGGCCGCCGCGGTCGGGGCGTTCATCGGAATCTTCCTGCTCACCGACACTGACGGGTTCCGCTTGAGCCGGGGCGATCTGCTCACCCTCGGCTGCGCCGTCGCATTCGCCATGCACATCATCGCCCTCGCCCGGTATGCCAAGGAACATCCGGTGGTTCCCTTCACCACGGTCCAACTTGGGACGACGGCGGTGCTCGCCTTCCCGGTCAGTCTGATCTTCGAAGGTCCCGGGATTCCGCAGTGGTCGGTGTGGCCGGCGCTGCTGGTGACGGCCCTCGGAGTGTCGGTGGGATCATTCCTGCTCCAGGTGTGGGCTCAGACCGTCCTCGGGGCGGGAACCACAGCCGTGGTCCTCGCCGCCGAACCTGCATTTGCGGTGGCGACCGCATGGGTGGTCCTGGGTGAGCGTCTCGACGCCGCCGGGTGGGCCGGTACCGCTCTGATCGTGCTCGCCATATACATAGTGGTCACCCGTCATCAGGATCAGGAGGCCGATCTGGCCGAGTCTGTCTCTCCGGCCCGCTGATCAGTTGAGGTGACTGCGATCGAGCGGGG
>CAYNSP010000110.1:0-5118 GCA_964400035.1 uncultured Acidimicrobiaceae bacterium
TCGCGATCGTTGCCTCGGTGAGCGGACACGGTGAGTCCGCCTCGTCTCTCGCCGACTTCAAGGGTCTTGGCATGCGGCGCCCCGCCCTGGCTGCCGGGTTCACGGTTCTGCTGCTCGGCATGGCCGGGTTGCCCCTGACTGCGGGTTTCATCGCCAAGTTCGGTGTGCTCAGCGAGGCGTGGCGGAACCAGTTCGGATGGTTGGTCGTAGTAGCGGTAGCGGCCTCCGTGGTCGCGCTGGCCTTCTATCTGAGGATCGTGGTCACGATGTACATGCTTGAGGATGAGGGGGAGAGGACCCGTACTCCGGGCGTGGTGGGATGGGTCGTGGCGATCGCCGTGATTGTCACGATCCTGTTGGGAGTCTTCCCCGGGTTCCTGCTCGACCTCGCCGCCGATGCGTTCGCTCTTTAGGTTTCTCACGGTCCTGACCGTCGTCGGCATCCTCGTGTTCGGCGTCGCTCCGGAGGCAATGGCGGCCGAGATCGGGACGTCAGATGTCGTCATAGTCCGTGAAGGAGTTGTCGTCCGTGACGACCTCTATGCGGCCGGGCTGAGTGTCCGGATCAGCGGCGAGGTCCACGGTGATCTCATCGCCACCGCGGCAGAAGAGATCGTCATCGACGGCCTGGTCACCGGGTCAGTGACCGCCGCGGCAAGTTCGGTCATCATCAACGGTTTCGTGGAAGGTTCGGTCCGGGCTGTCGCCGGACGGGTCACCGTGACCGGCAAGATCGGAAAGGACCTGGTCACCTCCGCCTTCAATACCCGACTCGAAACCAGCTCCCTGATCGAGGGGGAAGTCCTGGTTTGGGGTTTTCGGCTGTGGGCTCTCGGGCAGATTGCCGAAGACCTCACCGGAACCCAGAGATTCCTCGACCTGGCCGGACGGGTGGGCGGCGATGTCGTGGTCAGCGTCCATCAGCTCAACGTGGTCGACACCCTCGCCATCGACGGGAATCTGTCTTACCGATCGGCCAGGGAAGCTTCCGGTATGGAAAAAGCTGATGTCGTCGGGGTGGTTACCCGTCGCAGCCCGCTTCCACCCAACATCCGGATACGGGCCCTGGCCGTCTTCGCCAGGGCGATGGTGGCCCTCTTCCTCACCATCGCCGCGGTAACGGTGATCTGGGGCTGGCCGGAGAGGACCGAGGCGGCGGCCGCCCGGGTGCGGATCCAGCCGTGGAAGAACTGGTTGCTGGGCCTCGGCATCTTCCTAACCCCGCTGCTCCTCGTCGGGGTGACCGTCCTGTTGTTCCTGCTTGCGCCACCGGCAATGGGTCTCCCATTGCTTGCCGTCTTGATCCCGGTCATAGTCGCCCTGGTCGGGCTGCTCCTGGCCGTAACCTTGATCGCTGGCATTCCGTCGGTGGTTGCCCTTGGTCGCCGGTTCAAGAGGTTCGGCCTCCTCGGCTCCACCCTGATCGGATCACTGGTCGTTGCGGTGGTCTGGATGTTGCCGCTGGTGGGGGTGTTGGTCCCGATCCTATTGCTGCCCTTGGGACTGGGAGCCTGGATCCTCAGCCGTGCCGAGGTTGAGGAAGCCTCCCAGCCCGCCCTCGAATCGCAACCCGCCTAGACCTCACCCGGGGCCTCCCAGCCCGCCCGCAAATCTGTTTGGGCCTCCCAGCCCGCCCTTAATTCTGTTTGGGCCTCCCAGCCCGCCCGCAATTCTGTTTGGGCCTCCCACCCCGCCCGCAAAATCCCCAGCCTCGCCAGCCTCCCGATTTGCCCGCGGTCTCCCAGCCCGGACAGCCTCCCCCGTGCCCCTCTTCCCGCCTCCCGGGAAGCTCAGACCTGGGCGTCTTCCTCTTCGAGCATCTCCTCGAGGGCGTCGTCCAATCCAGGCGGTGGCACGATGTCTTCGAGGATCTCTTCGATGACATCGGCAAGGTCGTCAAAACTGACATGGCCACAGTCGATGCATACCCGCCGTCGCAGCCCTACGGAAGTCGATGTCTGTGTGTTGAGGTGCTCACAGTGCTTGCGGCTTCTGAAGTTCGTTGGTGACCACATGTTTCTTTCTCGCTTGTTGTTCCGTTGTCACTTCAGACATCGGCGGTGGAGCGAGGTTTTCTTGGGGACCAAATTCGGGTCCTGCAGACTGACTAGTCATGCAGGCAGCAGGTGAGGATGGCGGTCGACAAGAATGGAAATGTGCAACCGGTAGTCGTTCAGTTCTTCAAGTATCCCGACATCCCCCATTGGGGTCATGAGGGATTCATCGTCGGGGACGACGAGTACGGAACTTGGGTCAGCTCCCCTGCAGGATCCAGGCGGTGGCGCGGGGAGGTTGAGTTCGATCCGCTACCACACCCGGCGGTGATGTGTGCGCCGCACGATGGTTGGTGGCACCTCTACTACAACGGGAGCGGTGGCCGGAGCATGACCCATTTCGTCGACATCACCACTCAACCGGTGCGAGTCGGTATCGGCAGGATCGAAATGGTCGACCTTGACCTCGATGTCGTGCGCCGGCTCGACGGTGGCGTCGAGATAGTGGACGAGGATGAGTTTCTGCTCCATCAGGTCAGGTACGGGTATCCGCCCGAGATCATCCGCCGGGCGCGTGAGGAGGCCGATCGGATCTACGGGGCCGTGATTGCCCGTGAGGAGCCGTTCTTCGAGGTCGCCGAGTCCTGGTTGCAAATCGCCAGATCCTCCTAGCTTCGCCCAGCCTTCGTCCCCCAAACTGGAGGTTTGGGGGAAGGGGACCCCTCGGCGTAGCGGTGGGGTATAGGGCAACCCGCCCCACCCCCGACCCGGCTCCCTCCCCGAACGGTCAGCCACAACCTCTCAGGCCCCGACAAGTAGTGGGATCTCCACTTCGGCGCGGCTGAGACCACCGTGATAGCAGAGCAGACGTTTGTCGAACCCCTTCGGGATGACGGCGATGTCGTCGGGTGGCAGCAGGACCCGTTCACCGATACGACCGAGCGCGGCCGGCGTGGGCTCGGGGCCGATCAGGGTTGAAGGGTCGGCAAGTTCTCCACCGACATGCCGGGCGAGGTCGTCCATAAGGCCCGGGTCACCCCACATCTGAACTCCTCGACTGTCACCGGCGAAACGCAGGGCCTCCCATCGAGGATCCCTGATCAGGATCTTGTGCTGCTCGTCGAATCCGGCGAGGCCGTGATCGGCGGTGCCGAGGAGTGCTGCTCCCGGCGGAATCGACGATCGGATTCGGTCCCAGACCCGGGCGGCCTGCTCCATGGCAGCACCGAATTCAGCACTGTCCAGGCCGAACACGTGGGCGGAGAAGTCGACTTCCGGCAGATAAGTGACAATCAGCCTTCCCGGAACCGCGGCCAACTGCGTGGTCGCTTCTACCACCTCCTGATGGTCCCAATAGCCCTCGAATCGGGCACCCCGAAACAGGACCCGGCTCAGTGGGGAGTCCTGATACGGACCGGGTTCGATCACGATCGGCTCCATGCCTGCGCCGCGGAGACGTTCCCAGAGGTTGGGCTGGGGGAGTAGACGGGCGTGGTCGTAGCCGACGTGGTCACCATGGAGATTGACCCATTTCAGAGTATTGACCACCTGCCCCAGATCCTCCATCCAGGCCAGGTGGGCACTGAGACCATGGCGCGAGGGGGGCAGACCGGTGGCGATGGTTGCCTTGGCCACGCTGGTCGTTGTTGGAAAAGGCGACTCGATGGTTGCCCTGTTGGCCTCCCGGAACGCTCCGGCGGACGGGTGCTCGAGTTGTGCGATCCCGAGACCGTCGAACACCATCAGCACATAGGTCCCGGCGTCGGGGACCGGGTCGGGGTCGGTGAGTCCGCTCCAGGCGGCCGACCCGGTGAGCCTCATTTCGAGTTCGGCCACCAGATTGACCAGACCGCGACCGTCATAGGAGGGGGCTGAAGCCATTGCGGCAGGCTAGGACGGTCGATTGGCCGAATCCGTCAAACCGCCGTAACTTCGACCCTGGGAAGGGCGTGCGTATACTCGCCGTCGGTCCAGATTCCACTAATCGATAGTTAATGAGCGAGTACTTCCAGAGCTATCTGACTGTCGGCGCCTTCGCCGCCTTGGGGGCAATTCTCGTATTGGTGATGCTGGGAGTGGCGGCCGTTCTCCGACCCAACAAACCGTCGCCGGCAAAGGCTACGACTTACGAGTGTGGTGTCGATCCGGTCGGTTCGGGATGGAGCCAGACTTACGTCCGCTACTACATCTTCGGTCTGCTGTTCATCGCCTTCGACGTGGAGGCGATCTTCATCTTCCCATGGGCAATCCAGGTGGCCGAGGTGGGGATGTTCGGCCTGATCGCCATGATCGTCTTCATCCTCCTGCTCCTCGAGGGTCTCGTTTACGCAATCAAGAAGGGTGTGCTGAGATGGGAGTAGTCCAGAAGTTCGGCGCCCCGAAGCCGGTGTCGTGGTTGCTCAACTGGTCCCGGCGCTACTCGCTCTGGCTCTACCAGTTCGGACTTGCCTGTTGTGCCATCGAGATGATGGCTGCCTCGGGCCCTCGCTTTGATTTCATGCGGTTCGGGATCATCCCGCTACCCGCATCCCCCCGTCAGGCAGACCTGATGGTGGTGGCGGGCACGGTCACCGACAAGATGGCCCCTTCGGTGAAACGGCTGTACGACCAGATGCCCGAACCGAAGTACGTGATTTCGATGGGTTCGTGCGCCAACTGTGGTGGTCCTTACTGGGATTCCTATTCGGTGACCAAGGGGGTCGATCAGTTGATCCCGGTCGACGTGTATGTGCCCGGCTGCCCACCCCGTCCCGAAGCCCTGATGGAGGGGATCGTCCTCCTACAGCAGTTGATCAAGAACGAAGACATCAAGGAAAAGTGGAACAGACGTGACCTCGAACCAGTCTGAGACCACGATCCATCCCCTCCAGGAATTCGCCGATCGGGTAGCGGCGGCTGTCGGGGGCACCGCAGAGGTCGCCTTCGACACGATCAAGGTGAGGGTGCCCGCTTCCTCATGGATCGACACCCATATCAAGGCCCGTGATGAACTCGACCTGGTCTTCCGGTACTTCGTCTTCCGCAAAGATAGCGTCCACCGGGCATTCCGGTTCGCACACCGCGCAGTCGATGCATTCGTCCGGGTCGATCACCAGCATGTTGGGACCTTCGTAGAAACAATCCA
>CAYNSP010000111.1:0-3090 GCA_964400035.1 uncultured Acidimicrobiaceae bacterium
GAAGACCAGCATGCCCTGCGGACCCGGGCGGCCCTCGTAGGCCAGGTTCGCCGGGATCCAGAAGCGCCGCTTCTCGCCCTCCACCATGAGCTGGAGGCCCTCCTGCCAGCCCGGGATGACCCGCCCGACGGGCATCCGGAGCGGCCGGCCGCGGGTGATGGACCTGAAGAGTCTGCTCACTGAATGGCTGAGCTTCCGCACTACCACGGTCAAGCGGCGCTTGAACTGGCTGCTGGAGAAGGTGGCGGCGCGTCTGCACATTCTCGATGGCCTGCTGATCGCCTATCTGAATCTGGACGAGGTCATCCGCATCATCCGCAATGAAGACGAACCCAGGCCGGCCTTGATGGCGCGTTTCGGGCTGACCGAGATCCAGGCCGAGGCCATTCTGGAAACCAAGCTGCGGCATCTGGCCAGGCTTGAGGAAATGAAGATTCGCGGCGAGCAGGACGAACTGGCGCGTGAACGCGATGAACTGGAAAAGCTCCTGGGCAGCGACGCCAGACTCAAACAGCTGATCAAGGATGAGCTGACCTCGATTCGTGAGCAGTACGGCGACGATCGTCGGACCAAGATCGTGCCTGAAGAGGGCGACCTCAGTCTCGAGGATCTGATCGCCGACGACGAACTGATCATCACCGTCTCGGAGGCCGGCTACATCAAGTCGGTTCCCAGCTCCACCTACCGCACTCAGAGTCGGGGCGGTCGTGGTGTGAAGGCCGCAGAAGTGCCGGGTGGTGATGTGGTCCGTCATCTCATCCACACCACGGCCCACGCCTATCTCCTCGTCTTCACCAACCGCGGCGTCGTTCATCGGATCAAGGCGCATGCCATTCCGAGACAGTCCCGTACTGCGAAGGGCGTGCTCGTCCAGTCGGTCCTCCCGTTGGGCCCGGATGAGGTCGTCCAGTCGATCATCGACACCCGGGACTACGAGACCAGCCGTTATCTGGTCATGGTCACCGCCAACGGCCAGGCCAAGAAGACCGAGTTCAAGGAGTACGACTCCCGGAATCAGACGCTGGTGGCGATCCGACTCGCCGATGATGATGAGTTGGTCTCGGTCCGCACCACCAACGGTCAGAACGACATCCTGATCTTCACCAGGAACGGAAACGGCATCAGGTTCAAGGAGTCAGATCTTCGACCAATGGGTCGCGGCACTCAGGGTGTTCGTGGCATCAAACTGCGTGAGGGCGACCGGGTCATCGCGGCGGTCTCCAACGTTGATGGTGACGATGTCCTGCTCCTCACCGCCGGTGGCTACGGGAAGAGGACCGCAATGTCCGAGTTCCGTGCTCAGACCCGTGGCGGTATCGGGGTCAAGGCCTTCAAGATCACCAGGGTTCGGGGGAATCTGGTCACAGCCCTGGCGGTCAAGAACGACGACGAGGTGTTCCTCATCTCTTCGAACGGCGTCGGAATCCGCACTCCGGTCAACAAGATCAGCCGTCAAAAGCGCGACTCGACCGGTGTGAAGGTCATTGGTGTCGGCGAAGGCAACGAACTCTCCGCCGCCGCCATCGTCTCCGAAGACGACTGAGTACGTAGTACCCGGACCGCAGCCTCGCGTGGCAACCCCGCGGGCCTTGTGTCCTCTCCCTGCCGGACCCCCGGCAGTACCCGGTACCGGGACCTCAACCTCTCACGCGGTCACCTGTGGGGCGACACGTCGTTCGGGCGCGGTCGTTCGCACCGGGATCAGCCGATACTGGCTGCCGGGTACAGCGGAACTCGCCGGGCTCCCATAACGTTTGATTGGTAGCCCCCGCTCTTAGACTCATCCACACATGGCAACAGTCCGGCGCGTACGCCGCATCGTCCGCAAGATCGACCCCTGGACGGCACTCAAGGTGTCGGCTTTGGTCTGGGCTGTAATGACCATCGGTCTGATCCTGGGCGTCGTCATCTTCTGGGCGGTACTCGACCGGGCCGGAATCCCCGATTCGATCACGGAGTTCCTGGTGTCGATCACCCTCCTCGAAGAGGGCTCGGACCCGTTCGCCAACACCGAAATGTTCCTCCGCTTCCTGATCTTCGGTGGTGTCACGTTCTGGGTGACGATGACCGGTCTGACCGTCGCCGGGTCGGTGGTCTACAACCTGGTGTCCGATGTGGTCGGCGGGATCGAGATCGTGGTACTGGAGGAGACCCTCAACCCGGTAGTCGTTCCGGCAACGGTTTTTCCGACCGCTACCGAGTATCGCTCGGGGAACGGTGCTCATGCCGCCCCGGCATTGGAGGAGCCTGCGGTGGACGCACCCACCGAGGAGACCCCCACCGTCGAAGTTCGCTAGCGGTCTTACACTGACCGGGTGAAGAAGCTTCCATTCGCTCTCGGTCTCGTGGCTGCCGTCGTCGCAGCCGCCCTGGCATGGTCGAGACGAACCACATCTCCTCCCGCTGAGGACTGGACCCCGGTTCAGCCTTCGTGAGGGTTGGCGTCCTGCTCGCCGGAGACACCGTCCTCCGTGCCGCCCACTCTCTGGCCGCCCACCCCGATGTGGACGAGGTCGTCGTGATCGGCCCTGCCACCAGCAACTCATTCCGTGTGGTCCGGGATGCCGCGGAGTGCGATCTCCTCATCGGCACCGGCAAGACGGCGCCCGGTCGGGCCCGTGACCTGGGCGTGCGGCTGATCTGGGATGGAGAAACCCCGGAGGAGGGCGTGGCTGTGTACGGGGCATCACCCCAGGGTCTTGCCTTGGCGGTCGCTGCCCGTGAATCCGATCCCCAATTGGTTGCCGTCGCCCATCCCAACCTCTCCGACGGGCGGCATCAGAAGGTCCGGTTCCCCGACCCGGTCGGGGTCGCGGGGGTCGTCGACGGTATGTACTCGAAAAGGAGGGTTGCCCTTGGTCGGTCCGCCAACCAGTTCGCTGCGGTGCTGACCAGGGGTGTAGCCCGCAGGGTCGCGATTGTCGACGATGCAGCCTTCATGTCGGGCATCGCCCTGGCCGCCGGGTGGGCAGTGGCAGAGCCGGTAGCGACCGTGCCGGTGTGGGATGACGCCCTCACCTATTTGAAGGCCACAACTGCCATGGGTCTCGTAATGGCAGAGGGCTAGCGAGCAAATTCGTCCCCGACGGA
>CAYNSP010000111.1:3190-5034 GCA_964400035.1 uncultured Acidimicrobiaceae bacterium
CTGCCATGGGTCTCGTAATGGCAGAGGGCTAGCGAGCAAATTCGTCCCCGACGGACAAGCGATCGCGGCGGCCCGGGTACCGGCGGCAGCCTCCTGGGTACTATCCCCCTATGTGTGTAGATCATGATGCCCAGCTCCCTGCCCTTCCTCCCGGTCGTTTCGAGGTGCAGGGCGAACGTCTCCTCCTGACGGCGCCGGATGGCACCGAGTTCAATGCTTTTGCCGCCGACTCCGGACAGGGGAGAGGTGGGGTGATCGTTCTGCCCGATATCCGTGGTTTGTTCCCCTTTTATGAGGATCTGGCCTTCCGTTTCGCCCAGGAGGGCTTCTCGTCAGTGGCAATCGACTATTTCGGCCGGACTGCAGGGACCGGTGAGCGTGGACCCGATTTCCCGTTCATGGAGCATGTCGCCCAGGTGACCGCTGCCGGGTTCGGGGCCGACCTGACGGCAGCCGTCGACTTTCTTAGGAAAGACAACCCCGACCTGAAGACCTACACGGTTGGCTTCTGCTTTGGAGGGAACATGGCGTGGGCTTCGGCGACCCGCCCCGAGTTGGGGATTACGGGTGCGGTCGGTTTCTACGGAAAGCCGGAGGCGGACCGGCCGGCAGGCGACGGTTCGATCCTGGGCCGCTGCAATCGGATCAAGTGCAAGGTGCTTTCCCTCTTCGGTGGTGAGGATCCGGGTATCCCGCCGACCAACATCGAGGCGCTGCGTCTTGCCATGGAATCCGCCGGGGTCGACTACCAGACCGTCACCTATGCGGGTGCCCCACACTCCTTCTTCGACCGGAGCCAGGCCGACCACACGGACGCCTCTCTCGATGCCTGGAACCGGATAATGGATTTCATGGCGTAGACCGCATCGCCGAGACGTATGGTTAGGACGTGAACCGTCCCGAAACCAGGTATGCCAGTTCGGACGGCGGCTATGTCGCCTTTCAGGTATTCGGCTCAGGTCCGCCGACCTGTTTGTTTGTCTCCAATTGGCTTCAGAACCTGGACACGATGTGGGATGAGCCGACCGTGGCCCGCTATTTCGAACGGCTTGCCTCTTTCAGCCAGGTGGTGTGTTTCGACAAGCGGGGCTCGGGAGTCTCCGACCCGGTCCCGTTGGATGCCATTCCGACGGTCGAGGTGTGGATGGACGACGCCCGGTTGGTGCTTGACGCTGCCGGGGTCGACGAGGTGGTAGTCATTGGCGACACCGAGGGCGGGCCGATGGCTATGACTCTTGCCGCCAGCTACCCGGATCGGGTTACCGCCTTGATCCTGATCAACAGTTTCCCCCGGTGGGCGCGCGCCGACGATTACCCGATCGGTATGCCGGTTGAGACGGTGGAGCGGCTGGTCGATCGCTACGAGCAACATTGGGGTGTCACCGCCGAGATACTCGGTCTAACGGCGCCCACCTCGGCAGGTGACCGACGGTTCCGGGAATGGTTCACCCGTTACCAGCGGGTCTCTATGCCCCGCGGGGCGGCCACGGCGATGTACCGCTGGGTGACACAGGTCGACGTCCGGCCGGTGCTGCCACTGATCCGGGTTCCCACGCTGGTTCTCCATCGTGCGGCCAGTCCCCATTACCGGGCTGCATTTGGCCGATACCTGGCCGACCACATCGAAGGCGCCACGTTGATCGAGATCCCTGGCGCGGACGCCTTCCCTTTCAATGCAGGTGATCCGACGCCGGTGTTGGATGAGATCGAGAAGTTCCTCACCGGAACCCGAAGCGAACCGGTTCGGGACCGCCTCCTCGCCACCATCCTCTTCTGTGACATCGTTGACTCGACGGGGATGGCGGCCCGAATGGGTGATGCAGAATGGAAGAACCTGTTGGCCC
>CAYNSP010000112.1:0-4978 GCA_964400035.1 uncultured Acidimicrobiaceae bacterium
TTCGGACTCTCCATGGACTACGAGGTCTTCCTGCTGTCCCGAATCCGGGAGGAGTATCTCCGCACGGGAAACAGCCGCACCTCGGTGGCCGACGGTCTGGCAGCGACAGCCCGGGTGATCTCGGCGGCCGCAGCGATCATGGTGGTGGTGTTCGGCTCGTTCGTGCTCGACCCCAACAGGATCATCAAGCTGTTCGGTGTCGGGTTGGCCTTTGCGGTCTTCCTGGACGCCACGGTGGTCCGGATGCTCCTGGTCCCGGCGACGATGGAACTCCTCGGTGACAAGAACTGGTGGCTTCCCCGCTGGTTGGACCGGGTCCTCCCCAACATCGACGTCGAAGGTCACGGAACGAGCATTGCCCGGGAGCCGGTAGGCACCGGATCCTGATCGGACCGGTTTCTGTCACCGGCACCACATACCATCGCCCCGATGAACGATGTACCCGTCCAGGTGGTGCGCAGCACCCGCCGACGAAAGACGGTGCAGGCCTACATGGCCGACGGGAGACTCCGCGTCCTGATTCCCGCACACCTCACCTCCGACCAGGAGTCGGAGGTCGTGGAGAGGATGAAGGAGAAGGTGCTCCGCAGGGCGTCGGCGACCGCCACAGACCTCACCGAGCGGGCAAGGACACTCGCCAGGAAACATCGGCTCCCTGAGCCGGCCTCAATCGAGTGGTCCGATCGGCAGATGAAACGGTGGGGCTCGTGCACACCAGGCGATCGACGTATCAGGATCTCAACCCGACTGTTGTCGGTCCCCGACTGGGTCCTCGACTCTGTAATCGTTCACGAACTCGCCCATCTGGTCACGGCCGACCATGGCCCGGAGTTCAAGACCCTGGTAGCCCGGTACCCGCTCACCGAGCGGGCCACCGGCTATCTGATCGCCCTCGACCAGTTGGAAGCCCCGAACCCCGCCTAGCCGCAGTTGGTTTCGAACCAGGTCCCGACCCGTTCTGCCACTTCTGTGAACCCTTGTTCTTCGAGTTCCTCCGCGAGCTCGGCGAACTGCTCCAGCTGTGCCTGTGAAGGCACTGCCCCGGGAGTGAAGCCGCCCAGGTCTGCAACACCCCTGTAGAAGGCGGCGAGAAGACCGGCGAACTCCTCGAAATCAGAACGAAGGTCGGAGGGCAGGTCGGCGCCGACGTTCTCCAGACGGTCGGCGATATCACGGGCCTGATCAGCAGTCATGCCAGCTGTCACGGAGGCATAGCCAGCAAACGCATTGGCGAACGCCTGACCGGCGTTCAGACAGGTCTGGCTGATTCCGCCCGGTCCGGTACCGCCGGTTGGGGTGGGTGTCGTCGGATTGGTCGGGGTCGTAACGACGGTTGTGGTCACCCCGGCCTGTGTCGTCCCGGGGTCGTTCGTGCCGCCACCGCCGCAAGCGGCGATCAGCATGACGGCAACCGTCAGCGCAATTCCGGTTCGAACACGTGCGTAGCTTCTCATTCGCCCTTCCTGGATGTTGAGGGACACAGTATCCAGTCCTGAAGCTGTCCGATGAGTTCTCAAGGCCCGGCGCCCTCAGTGAAGAGTGGGCGGTTCCGGGGGACTGGGAGCCACCACGCCCGGGGGCGGATGACCGTGCTTCTCGGTGTAGGCCTCCACATAGCGAACCACCGCCGTGGGCAGGGTGGCAAAGACATGGTCCTTACCAATACGGTCAACGAACCCCGCCTTCTCCAGTTCCTGACGCATCTCGTACTTGACCCGCGCCACGGCCATCGTGATTCCCCGCCGCTCCAGCTCCTCATGCATTTCATCGAGGGCATCGATGGCGGTCAGATCGATCTGGACGTTCGCCTCGAAGTTGAGGAGGAACCACTCCACCTCGCCAACGGCTTTGTCGAGAGAGGCCAGTGCGCGTGTCTTGAAGTTCTCAGCGTTGGCGAAGAAGAGCGGTGCGTCATAGCGGTAGACCACCAGTCCGGGCATCTGTCGGGCATCGGGGTAGTCGTCGATGTCGTGCATCCCGGCGACCCCCGGCACGTAGCCAAGGATCCCGTCGTGGGGGCGTGCGGTGCGTCGCAGCAGGTCGAGGATGGAGAGACCGATCGCAACGATGACGCCGTAGAGGATCCCGAAGACGACGACTCCGGCGGTCGTCGCCAGTGACAGGACCAGCTCGCTGTGACGGAACCTGACGATGCGTCGGAGTTCGGCAACGTCGACCAGTTTCACTGCCGCCCATACAACCACTGCACCGAGGGCGACTTCAGGGAACGAGGCCAGAACGGGTCGGAAGAACAGGAGGGTCATGATCACGACACCGACGGCCACCAGCGAGTAGAGCTGGCTTTGCGCCCCCAGTGACACACCGATGACGGTGCGGCTCCCCGAGCTGCTCACCGGGAACCCCTGGGCTAGTCCCGCCGCAAGATTTGCTCCGCCCAACGCCAACAGCTCCTGATTGGTGTCGAGCGAGTAGCGGCCCCGGGTGGCGAATGCCCTGCCCTCAACGACGTTGTCCGCAAACGCCACCATGGTCACCCCGAGTGCGGGCAGGATCATGGTGCCGATGTCACTGAGAGAGACCGACGGGAGTTTTGGTACCGGCAGTCCGGCGGGGACCTCGCCGACCAGAACCAGACCATTGCCACCCAGATCCAGAACCCGCACCGCCAGAGCCGCCGCCAGGATGACGAGGAGAGGGATCGGGGCCCGTGGGAACTTCCATGACCCTGCGAAGAGGAGGACGAGTACCGCCAGCCCGACCACCAATGTGGGAAGGTGGGCCTCACCCAATTGTGACCAGAAGGCTCTGAGTTCCCCGATCGTCGAGTCGCCATCCAGATCCACCCGGATGAAGTTGCCCAACTGGCCGACGATCATCAGCACCGCGACACCGGCCAGGTACCCGACCAGAACTGGCTTGGAAAGCAGGTCGGAGATGAAACCCAGCCGTGCCAGCCAAGCGATCACACAGATCACCGCCACGATCAGCGCTAGTGCGGCCGCCAGCGCAGCGAACCGGGCCGGGTCTCCCGCCGCCAGCGGGCCGACTGCTGCAGCCGTCATCAGGGAGACCGTGGTCTCAGGCCCGATCGAGAGATGACGGGACGATCCGATGAAGGCGTACACGGTCATCGCCCCGATCACTGACCACAAACCGGTCACCGGCGGCAGTCCGGCGACCTCGGCATACGCCATGACCTGAGGGATCAGGTATGCGGCGACTGTGACCCCGGCAACGAGGTCACCACGGAGCCAGCCTCTCCGGTAGTCGAGCATCCGGTTCAAGCCGGGTGCTAGCCGCAGCCTTCGCATTCCGAGAATCTAACTGTCCCTCCAGGAGCACACACCCGGGCAACCAGATCCCGACTAAAGGAGGTGCCTTGTGCCAGATGAAGCGTTTTGGTGAGTGATGAAAGCGGAGGTGGGGCGGTTGCCCTAGGTTGGTCGGTGTTGGGTGTGGTTGGTGTGGTTTGTGGGTTTGTGGAGTTGGATTCGTCCGGTGGTGGGGTCGGGGTAGGGTTGGAAGCCTTTGTGGTGGACGGTGATTTGATGGTGGTACCAGCACAAGAGGATGAGCTCTGATAGGTCGGTTTTGCCGCCTTGGCTCCAGGGGGTGAGATGGTGTGCTTCTAACCGGTATCTGGAAGTGCATCCTTCTATGGCGCACATCCCGTAGAACTTCTCGTGTAGGGCTTGAGCCTCCCCCGGTTTCCCGGACAGTGTTGGTGTGTTGATCATGCCACGGAGGCGTAGGCCTCGTAGGTGGCGGGTGACATGTTGTTGATCGAGGTGTGTCTCCTTTCGGGGTTGTAGAAGGCTTCGATGTATTCGAAGATGGCCTGGGCGAGTTCTCGTCGGGTCTGCCATGTTCTCCGGTCGAGGAGTTCGAGTTGGAGGGTGCCGAAGAAGGATTCGGCCATGGCGTTGTCTAAGGCGTCCCCGACGGTGCCCATCGATCCGAGCAGTCCGGCGTTTCGGAGTCGTTGGCCGAACGCCCAGGAGGTGTATTGGGTTCCGTGGTCGGTGTGGTGGATCAGCCCAGAGTCGGGTTCTGGTTTGCGTCGCCAGCAGGCCATGTCCAAGGCGTCGACGACGAGTTCGGTTCTCAGATGGTCGGCGATGGACCAGCCGATCACCCGCCTTGACCAGGCGTCGATGACCACTGCGAGATACACCTTCCCTTCCAATGTTGGGTGTTCTGTGATGTCCGAAACCCACAGCCTGTCAGGCCCATCAACCCGGAACTGGCGGTTGACCAGGTCATCAGAGGGTCGAGCATGGGGGTCCCGGCGGGTGGTGCCATGCCGTTTCCGCCGGTATACGCCTTCGACCCCGGCCTGGCGCATCAGCCGTTCCACCCGTTTGCGGCCCACCCTGATGTCCTGACCGAGTTTGAGCTCAGCCCAGATTCGAGGGCTGCCATAGGTGCCCCGAGACTGCTCATGGATCTGACGGATCGTCTCAGTCAGACGAGCATCTTCGACATGACGTCGGCAAGGGTCGGTCTGGCGTTGCCGCCACTCGTAGAAGCCGGAAGTCGACACCTTCATCACCCGAGCACAGGCCACCACCGGCAGATCTGAACAGTGGCCAGCGATGAAGGCGTAGATCATTTTGGGAGGACGTTCTCCTTAGCGAAATACGCCGCAGCACGTTTCAGGATCTCGTTCTCCAACTGGAGGTTCCGGTTCTCCTTACGCAACCGGACCAGTTCGGCACGCTCACTCGAGCTGACACCTTCCCGGCGGCCCTCGTCGACATCAGCCTGAGCCATCCACCGGCGCAACCCCGACTCCGAAACCCCAAGATCCTTAGCGATCTGAGCCACCGGCTTCTCACCCAGCCGGGCCAACTCCACAGCCCTCCTCCTGAACTCCTCAGGTCTAGCAGCAGGCATCCGTTCTCCTTTCACGGGGCCCTCAGACCCCAAACAGTAAGTGACCGGAGAAACGGGGGAGGCTCACTCCTCACCGGAGGACGCAACGGACTCCTCAACCAACTCAAAGACCGGTAGAGCT
>CAYNSP010000113.1:0-4918 GCA_964400035.1 uncultured Acidimicrobiaceae bacterium
GCCACGTGTGCTGGCGGCCGACATGCGGACCTTCTTCCGTGCCTTGCGTTAGTGCCCTTTCGTCGGACCCCCGGTAGTTGACGTATCGGGCATCCAGGCGTTAGCCTCACATACCTACCGTTGGTATGTATATCGATGGTTAGTGAATCAAACATCTGGAGGAAATAATGAGGCGAATGAGCCAAGGAGTGCGATGGTTCGCACTCCTCAGTGTCCTTGCCCTCGTCGTGGCGGCATGTTCCGGCGGTGGCAGTTCGGACACTTCGGGGCCAGGGACGACGATCCCTGGTTCGGAATCGACTACCACCGCCACCGGTGGTCCATCCGGTCCGGGCACCAGCCCGGGCTTAGCCGATTGCGCCGAGAACCCTCTCACCTGCAATAGCGGCGAGAGAATCGATGGAGGTGAGGTCAACATGATCGTCACCTTCGACTGGAACGGGTGGAATCACAATCGGTCGGCTAGCGGATCTGTAGCACTGATCCAGGCATTGAACGGAATCAGTGCCACGTTCGGCGAGTTCATGCCCGACGCGTCGTGGGAATGGAACTCCGACTATCTGGTCGGCGAGCCGGAGATCCTGAGTACCGATCCCCTGTCCATCCGGTACACCATCAGCGATGATGCCGTCTGGCATGACAGTGTCACCGGAGACACATTCCCGGTGACCGTGGATGACATCATCTGGGGTTGGTACCAGAACAGCGGACTCGACGGCTGTTACGACCACGGCGATGGTGCCGAGGAAGATATCCGATGCCCGATGGACGAAGGGTATGTCGAGGACCCCGACCTGGTGATCCACTGCCAGGCGAACAGCGAGTTTCCACTCGGCTGTGACCCCCGGTCCACCCTGACGTACGAGGACATCGTCAGCATCGAGGCGACCGATCAGGTCGGCAAGACATTCGTGGTCAACTTCAGGGACGGCTACTACAGCCCCGAGTGGTACAGCCTTTTCGGGGGAACGGTGGGAGCCGCCACCTACCCGACGTTTGTGGCCGAGCGGCTGGGGTTCGACTGGAAGAACGATCCCGAGCAGATGGCCGCCGCGTCGACGTGGTTCGAGCACAACTTCCCGTACTGGTCGGCTGGCCCCTACTACATCGAACGTGGCGTCCTGCCAACAGCGGTTGTGATGGTGCCGAATCCCGACTGGTGGGGTGAGGTGAAGCCCACACTGGACGTACTGGCGAAGACCGTCAATGCCAACCGAGCGGATTGGGTGGTCGCTGTCCGGAACGGCGACTTCGACGGCGGGTGGGACAGCACCGTTTCGCCCGACCTGATCGCCCAGCTCGAGGCAGAAGAGGGCATTCATTATGCAATCGGTTCCGGCGGTGCCGTCTGGGGTCATATCGATTTCAACATGGATCGTGTGCCAGATGTCGAACTGCGAAGGGCACTGTTCACCGTCATCGATGTGGATGAGGTGATCGAATTGGTTTACGGGGAACTCAATCCACCGAGGCGGAACAACCTGTTCCACGCATCGGCAGACCAGACTCGGTACGTCGACACGATCGGTGACTCGGGAATCGGTAGTGGAGATGTCCAGCGGGCACGGCAGATCCTCGCCGACGCCGGTTACACCGGAATGGACGGGGGTGCAGGTGCTCTTCGAGATCCCAACGGAAACCCGGTTGGCGACCTGGTCTTTGGATTCACCGCCACCGCCGACGACCGCCGTCAGCAGGTCGAACTCACTCAGGCATACGCTGCCGAGATCGGGATCTCGATCGTTCCCTTCCCGGCACCCAACCTGGGCCAGATGCTTGGAGAAGGTGATTGGGACCTGGTTGTCTTCGGATGGTCTGGAGCCCCGACCTTCACCACAAGCCCCGGACAGCTCTATAGCTGTGAAAGCGGGTCCAACTTCGGCGGCATGTGCAACGAGGAGGTTGACAGGCTGGCGGCCGAAATCGCCACCGCAACCGACCTGGAGCAAGCCGCGGAGTGGGCCAGTGAGGTGTCCCGCATCGTTATCCAGGAGGAGGTATTCACCCTGCCCCTGAACGAGGCGGTAGGCGTTGCCTTCTTCCGTGACACTCTGGTCAATTTGAGGGACAACCACTTCTCGAGCTTCCGCGGGTTCTACAACCAGCAGGCCTGGGGATACGTGATCGACCGGTAAGTCGAAGAATCAGAGAGGGGTTCCCCCGTCCCCGGGGGAACCCTTCTCGACGAAATGGAGGCCGATGTGACCGGTGTAGTTGAGTGGCTGTCCCGATCCGACCCATCAATCCGATGGCAGGTGCTGCGCGATCTCGTTGGGGGTGCGGAGGGTGAGTACGAGGCCATCCGGGCACGGGTTGCCACAGAAGGGTGGGGTTCACGTCTGCTCAGGCTTCAGAACAAGGATGGTCATTTCGGTTCAGAGAACCCGAGGACCTGGCTCGAATCACCGGACGGATCGACGACCTATGCCATGTTGTTGCTGCGATACATGGGACTCGACCCGAGCAGTGCACCCGCTCGCAGTGCGCTCGCTCGGATTAGAAAGTCGGTCACCTACATATGGCAGGGGGAGACTCCGTACTTCGGAGGCGAAACCGAGGTGTGTGTGAATGGGATGGTGCTGACCGTGGGTGGCTACTTCGGGGCTATTGATGATACGGAGGGGCTGGTGGATCGGCTGCTTGGCGAGCAACTCAATGACGGAGGTTGGAACTGCGATGCTCCGGACAGCGCCAAGGGGTCCTTCCACTCCACGATTTGTGTTCTCGAGGGCCTTCTGGAGTGGGGCCGCGCCAGACCATCGAACGACGTTGCGATCGCGATCGCCCACGGGGAAGAGTTCCTCCTTGATCGGCATCTGTTCCGGCGGCTCTCGACAGGTGAAGTTGCCAATCCGGCGTTCACCCGATTCGGTTTCCCGCCCGGGTGGCATTACGACGTCTTGCGCGGTCTGGACTACCTACGGGAAGCTGGCCGCAAGCCCGATCCGCGGACCGAGCAGGCTCTCGACATGGTTGCACGACGCCAGGGTGCGGACGGTCGATGGCCACTTGATGTTCTCCATCCCGGTTTGGACAGTGACGGAGAGCGCGCCTTTTGGGAGGCCAAGGACTACGGGCTGTCCGAATCGACCGGCGCCCCCAGCTATTGGAACACCCTTCGGGCGCTGCGGGTGCTCCGATGGGCGCAGTCCGGGTGAACCCCTAGGTCAGGGTATAGCGGAGGATTGCGGCCAGATCGCCACCACCCGGGACCGCGTCCCGACGCACCGCCATGACGGTTCCACGGTTGATCCAGACCCGCCTGGTTATCTCATCGACCACGCCGTAGGCGATCCCGTCGTCATCTTCGGTGAACTCAACTTCGCCATCCTCGGTGACGAATCCGGGGACCACCGAGTCGATGTCGACGATGAGAGTGTCGACCATTCCGAATGTGGCGTCCCTGGCCGAGTTGGCCACATCGAAGCTCACCCTTCCCTCTGAGTGACGTTCGTCGAAGAGGTCGTGGAGGTCGCCGAGTTGCTTCTCATAGAGTTCGTCGAGGATCCGACGTGCCTTATCCGCCAGTTCACCGTCGGAGGTCTTCTCCGCGTTGCCCTGGATCCTCGTGGAAGCAAGGTGTGGGTAGCTGTTGACCGACCGGTAGATCGACTCGAGTGGCTCTGCAGCGGCGAGGATCAGAGGCACATCCCGCCCGGCGAGCACCGGCCGGATCGCCTGGTCGATGCTCCGGCAATAGGCACGGAGATGGGCCTTCTCGGCCATAGAACTCTGGGTTTTCCCCCTCGGGGAGCGGTCGTCGACATGGACGATCCGGACGGCATCCCGGATGTCGTCGGGTAGGTCAGCGAGTTGCACTTCCGATGGTCCGCCATCGGGAAGAACCTCGAGGAGCCGAACCGAGTTCTGGGCAAGGGCCAGCACCAGGGCCACCTGCGGGAAGGTGATCGACCTGAGGAGGGGCTTGAGATGGAACCGGTCGGCCACCGCCACCATCTCCACCAAACGATTGGGGAGCCGGAAGGTGACCAGCGACCCCGGTGTGGCAAATATGGCAAGGGTGCGGGCCTGGTAACGCCAAAACCCAGCGTCACTTCCGAGGTGGGTCAGTTGCTCTTCGAGGGCGGCGGTTTCCCGCTTGGCGATCCCGGCTTCGCGAAGCTGGTTTACGGCCTGGTTGACCAGGTTTTTCAGGGCGATCTGTTCGGCCTGACCCGAGGAGGCGGGGTCGGTGGGCAGGTAGATGGACACGCAAGCAGGGTCCAGGGTGTTGAAGAGGCGGCTTACCTGTCCACGTGTCGGGATATCGGTGTGGAGGGACAAATCTGATCCTTCCTGGATGGGATAACGAAGTGTATCCCCGGTGCCGATGTTGGTACCAGGGCCGTAAGTCACAAGTCGGCCAGATCGATCAGCGGGACCGATTCAGACCTCTAACTGAGCCCTTTCAATACCTCTACGACATGATCAGCGGTACGCATCACATAGAAGTGGAGTCCGGGAACGTTGTTTTCGAGAAGCTCCAGGGACTGCGCCCTGGCCCACTCAATACCAACCCTGGCTACATCCCGATCACCCACGGCTAATGCCTCCTCTGCCAGGGCGCTCGGAATCTCCGATCCGAAGTTCTTGGGGAGACTCTGTAGCTGACCCTTCGTGGTGAGCACCTTCAACCCGGGGACGATCGGCACGTCGATGCCCAGTTGCCGGCAGCGTTCGACGAACTGGAAGTAGTGGGAGTTGTCGAAGAACATCTGGGTGACGATGTAGTCGGCCCCGGCCTCGATCTTCCGTTTGAGATGGATCAGATCCCAATCGACGTTGGGTGACTCCATGTGCTTCTCGGGGTAGCCAGCCACTCCGATGCAGAAGTCGGTGGGCTTGGCGTCGGCGAGCTGCTCAAGGTATCGCCCATGGTTCATGTTGACGATCTGTTCCACCAGATCGCTGGCGTAGA
>CAYNSP010000114.1:0-4895 GCA_964400035.1 uncultured Acidimicrobiaceae bacterium
TAGGTCATGTTGGTGCCGACCACCTTGACCTTGGTCGGCTCCTTGTGGAGGAAGTCGTCGAGTTCCTTCTTGGTGTATTTGGCGATCGGCTTGTCCGGGTCGAATAACCCGGTGGCGATCATGATCTTGATCGCCCAGCCCTCAGCGGTGTATCCGGGGATGGTGAACGGGCCTTCGTTCAGGGACTTCGAGGCGTCGTAGAGCTGGGTCAGATCGATGTCGTTGATCTGGCCCATCCCCTCGCAACGGGGGCACATTCCACCCTGGTAGACGACCTTGCGGACGGTGAGCTTCTCCCCCTTCCCCTTGTCCACAGTCATCGATCCGCTGGCGGTGCGGGTCGGGATGTTGAACGAGAACGCCGGGGGCGGGCCGATATACGGGTCGCCGAACCGGCTGTACAGCACCCGGAGCATGGCGTTGGCATCGGTCGCGGTACCGAGCGTCGACCGTGCATTCGCACCCATCCGCTCCTGGTCGACGATGATCGCCGTGGTCAGACCTTCGAGCACATCGACATCGGGACGGGACATGGACGGCATGAATCCTTGGAGGAAGGCGCTGTAGGTCTCGTTGATCAAACGCTGCGATTCGGCAGCGATCGTGTTGAACACCAACGAGCTCTTCCCCGATCCGGACACGCCGGTGAAAACGGTGAGCCGACGTTTCGGGATCTCGACACTTACGTCCTTGAGGTTGTTCTCACGGGCGCCACCAACACGGATGACGTCGTGGGTATCAGCGATTGCCATGGCCTATCACCGTACCGCAGATTCCGGCCATTTCCGGACCGGATCAGGCCTGGGCAATGCGGATCATGTTGCCCGCAGGATCCCTGACCGCACAGTCACGGACACCCCAGAACTGGTCGGCCGGCTCCTCGAGGACTTCCACCCCGGGGGCTGCAGCCACCTTCTCGAATGTGGCGTCGAGATCCGTCGTCTTGAAGAACACCATCCCCAGTTCCCCCTTGGCGAGCAGGGCAGCGAGGGCCTCGCCGTCCTCTTTTGAGCGCCCCGCATACGGATTGGAGAGGACCACCTGGATGCCCGGATCGCCCTCGGTGGAGAGAACGGTCCATCGGAATCCCTCGTTCTCCACATCGTTGATCAGGTTCATTCCGAGGGTATCCCTGTAGAAGCCGATGGCGGCGTCCTGGTCGTCGACGTATATGTGCACGTGGCTGATTGAGAGGGTCATGCTTGCGAATCTAGGGAAGACCCGGGTCAGGCGCTTCTCGAAAACTGCTTGGTTTCCGGATCCTTGCGAGGGCGGGTCAGAACCATGGTTCTACAACCCGGGACGGCGTAGAGGTGCTGGTGGTCCCGCTCCCGATATGCGCTCGGTGCTTCACCGACGAGTTCGGTGAACCGGGCTGAGAACGATCCAAGACTCTGGAATCCGACCGCAAAGCAGACCTCGGTGACGCTCATGTCGGTGTGCCGGAGCATCGTCTTCGCCCGCTCGATCCGTCTCGTCATCAGATACGAGTACGGGGTTTCCGAGTAGACGGCCCGAAACCGTCGGCTGAAATGGGCCGGCGACATGCAGGCAGTCCTGGCCAGCGCCGTAACGTTAAGGGGAAGGGCGTACTCGCGGTCCATCTGGTCCCGGGCACGTCTCAGTAGCCGGAGCTCTTCGAGGTCGACACTCATCGGACCTATTTTGCCGGTTCGACGTTCTTGCTCACGATCCAGGCGTGCTTGCCCACCTGGCGGACCCGCTCGAATCCGTGATCCTCGAACAGCTCTACCGTCGCACTGAACAGGAATCGACCATGTGCAGTCCGACCCGTGACCACCTCAGGGATCGCCTCGACCACACCACCGCCCCGGGCCGCGATCTGTTCCAGGGCCCCACCCAGCGCCGCTCGGGCGATCCCCTGGCCACGATGCTTGCTGTCAACCCAAAAACAGGTGATTCGCCAGTCAGGTAGGGGTGGCGGATTCTTCTCGTACTCACGCCGGTGTTTGATCCTGGTCAGTTCGTCGACCCTCCCGTACTGGCACCACCCCTGTGCCTTCCCCTCGTCATCGAATACCAGGGCGGCATGTGCCCGATCGGTACGCACCCGCTCCTCCTTGGCCACCCGCCGGGCCGGACCACCGATGCTGCCCCCCTCAGGATGGAATCCGAGACACCAACAGCCTCCGAAGATCCCGCCATTCCGCTCCACGAGTTCGGCAAAGGCGTCCCAGGTTGACTCGTTCAGCTCCGAGACGGTGACAATCAACGGCCCGCCCCGATTTCATGGAGTATCCGCGCCAGTTCGGCCGGCCTGGTGTACATCGGCCAATGCCCGGAATCGATGTCGACGAACTCCAGATTGGCAGTGCGCACCAATTCGGGCAGGTGGCCACCCTCCATCCACTCCCGGGCGTCATCCGGGCTGAACTCCGGACACACCACTACGACCGGCACGTCGTATCTGGCCGCGTTGTGGAGTCTGACCGTGGCTCTGGCGACTCCTTCCGGAACGGGTACCGCCCTGGCCTCGATCAAGTTGCGCATGTCTTGCGGAATGTCGTCGGAATCCGGACCTTCGAATTTGTCCCACCCCGGAAATGCCATGACACCGTCGGCCACGTCGAAGAAGTCGGCGTAGGCCTCGCCGTCGCTGCTTGGGAACCCGCCGATCATGACCACGCTGTGGATTGTGTCCGGGCGCCGGTCGGCTACCAGCCAGGCAAGGGTGCAGGCGGCTGAGTGCCCGACCACGACGGGCCGCCCGGCCGAGTCCACTGCGGCGATGGCGGCTTCGATCTGGTCTTCGAGGGTGGCCGTGATCGAGTGGTCGTCGGTGCCGGGTAGGGCAACCGGAATCGGATTGTCCCCCAGCTTCCTCAGTTCGGCAGCCACCTCATCCCAGGCGTCGGACTGCAGCCAGAGTCCACCCATGAGCACTATGTCCATATGTGACCTCCTCGTCGATTCTTCCAAGATACCCGGCCGGTATGACGAGTTTGCCCTGATTCCCATGGTCCGGTTCGATCTGGTGCTGGCCTAGTGTGGCCGTTGTGATCCGGAAGTGGTTCGTCGCCGGTGTGGTCGGAGGTGCCGTCGGCACCCTCGTATTCACCACCCTCCACAGGTTTGTCATCGCCGACATCTGGGGTTTCTTCGGTCCGATGCTTGTCGTCGGGATCCTCTGCGGGGCAGCCATCGCCACCGCCTATGGGGTCGTCGCGGCACACCCATCGAACCGGTCGTGGTTCGGATACACCGGACTCTTCTATCTGCTGCTCGGCCTCTTAGGTCTCGTCTCGATCCTGATCTTCGACCCGGTGACCGAACTGACCTCGCTGCTCAGCACTGGTGGCGTACCTCCAAGAGAGCTGATAAGGCACACCTTCGGTCTGATCATCATCTTCGCCGTGGTCTCCGCCCTGATCCTCGGACTCATCTTCGGCGATAAGAAGTGGCACCCTCTCGCCATGTTCCCCGCCACCCTCCTGGTCATGTTCGCTTTCGGATCGAACATCGCCGCTTTCGGTCTCGTCGAACTGTCCGGGCCCGCAGTCCAGGCGATGGGCAAGGTCCTTCTGATCGCCCTGGCTTTGGTCGCCAGTTACGCGGCTACCGTCTCACTTATGCTCCGCCCGAGTCGAGACTCCGTAACTGAACCTTCCGCATCTGCCGGTGTGGGCCATTGACCACCGACTCTGACAAGCGCCCCGATTCTCCGGCTGAGGAGACCGACGAGGAGAGATCGGCACGCCACGAGCGGGAACGGATCGAAGCCAACGAGCGGTACGAGCGGGAGCGCAAGGAGGCGCACGAGCGCCACGAGAAGGAACGCCTCGAAGAACGCCGGGAGCGGGAGAGGCGCGATCGGGAGGGCAACTGAGTCCTTCCGGGGCTAGCTTCGCATCTCTGGTAGAATTTTGGTCACACCGCATCGGGTGGAGGTAAAGCGAACCCCGCTTCCCCGATGATCACGGTTCTGTTCCACTAACCCGGCTGAACTGCCTCTTTCCGCCGAAACTCGTTCCACGTGTTCTGAACCGTGGGGCCGGGGATAAACAGCAGTTCAGACACACCTCCCCAACAGGGAGTCAGGAGCAACCATGTCATCGTCCTTCAATGGGTTCGGCCTCGCCCGACCCCTCGTCGAGGCTCTCGCCTCGGCGGGAATCAATCAACCCTTCCCGATTCAGGCACAGGCCATCCCGCCTGCTCTCACCGGTAGGGACATCCAGGGCAAGGCCCCGACCGGATCCGGTAAGACCCTGGCGTTCGGCCTCCCACTTCTTCAGAGGGTCGGAAGCGCCAAACCGACTCGCCCTCGCGCCCTGATCCTTGCGCCGACCCGTGAACTGGCATCCCAGATCGAATCCAGCCTCCGCCCCCTGGCGAAGGCGGTCGGGCGACGCGTCCATGCCGTCTACGGCGGGGTCAGCTACAACCCGCAGAGGACCGCCCTTCGCAAGGGTGTCGATGTTCTGGTTGCTACACCCGGTCGTCTCGAAGACCTGCTCAGCCAGCGTGCTTTGCGTCTCAGCGATGTGGACATCGTGGTCGTCGACGAGGCCGATCGGATGGCCGACATGGGCTTCCTGCCCGCGGTCCGACGGATTCTCGAACTGACCTCCGACGACCGTCACACACTCCTCTTCTCAGCCACCCTCGACGGGGACATCGCCGTCCTCTCCCGGACTTTCCAGAAGGATCCCGTCCGGGTGGAAGCCGCCGGCTTCGAACAGGAGGTGTCCAATGCCACCCATCACTTCTGGCGGGTCAAGCCGGATGAAAGGGTGTCACACACTGCCGACATCATCTCGGCGACGGGCAAGACCATCGTCTTCACCCGGACCCGGCATGGTGCCGATCGGGTGGCTAAACAGTTGGGACGGGTCGGAGTCCCCACCGTTGCCATGCACGGCGGTCTATCCCAG
>CAYNSP010000115.1:0-4753 GCA_964400035.1 uncultured Acidimicrobiaceae bacterium
AGGTATCGCCCATGGTTCATGTTGACGATCTGTTCCACCAGATCGCTGGCGTAGATGTTGATGGTGCGGTCAGGGCGCTCCTGTTTGGGGTGACGCAGGTCGTCTCCTCTGATCGCCAGGACATTCTGGATACCGAGGTAGTTGAGTTCGATCAGTGCATCCTCGGTCTCCTCCCGCGTGAATCCGCGGCAGAGGAGGTGGGGCACCGCATCGACGCCGTACCGGTACTGAATAGCGGCGCAGAGCCCGAGTGTTCCCGGACGCTTCCGTTTCACATATCTGCGGATGACGTTGTCGGGTAGCTCCTGGTAGTGCGCCTCGGCAGCATGACTGGTCACATCGATGAAGGGCGGGTTGAAGGGCAGGAGCGCCTCAACGAAGCCGAATGCGTCGTCAATGGAACTACCCCGCTGAGGGGGCAGAATCTCGAACGAAATCAGAGGTTCGGTCGCCCTGGCGTAATGCTCGATTACCTTCACGTAGCCCAGACGTTAGAGCCGTTTCAGCCACCACGAAATAGCTCAATTGGTTCATGCATGAAGCCGATTAGGGCCGCCCCGAAAATGACCGCGGTCATCGCCACCAGGGTCACCGCCTGCGGCCAGGAAGACCGGTGGTATTTGGGTCGAAGTCGAGGTCTGCTGGAGTCGTGTTGCGGAGTGTGGCGTTGAATGTGATCCGGTGCCCGGGCCTCTTAGAGGGTCGCTATTTCTCTTCTACCATCCGGAGGAATCGACGGGCGCGCTCCGAGCGGGGATTGACCAGTAGCTGATCGGGTGGACCCTCTTCGACGATCACCCCGCTATCCATAAAGACGACCCGGTCGGCGACATCACGGGCGAATCCCATCTCGTGGGTGACCACCATCATCGTCATACCGTCCTTTGCGAGGCTTCGCATAACCGAGAGGACCTCACCCACCAGTTCGGGGTCGAGCGACGAAGTGGGTTCGTCGAAGAGCATCATGTCCGGGTTCATGCAAAGCGCCCTGGCTATCGCCACCCGTTGCTGCTGACCGCCGGACAGGCGAATCGGGTACTCATTCAGCTTCTCGGGCACGCCGACACGTTCCAGCATCTCCCTGGCGATCAATTCCGCGTCCGCCTTGGGCCTCTTCAGCACCTTGGTCTGGGCGATGGTCAGGTTCTTGAGAACGGTCAGGTGCGGGAACAGGTTGAACTGCTGGAACACCATCCCGATCCGGGTGCGGATCATGTCGATGTCGGCGTCGATGTCGGTGATGTCCTCGCCTTCGATGAACACCGTCCCCGAAGTCGGTTCTTCAAGAAGGTTGACACACCGGAGGAGGGTCGACTTGCCCGAACCCGAAGGCCCGATGATGCACACCACCTCGCCATGGGCGACCTGGAGGTCGATTCCCTTGAGGACCTCGAGGGGGCCGAACGACTTGTGCAGTCCCCTGATGTCAATGGCTGCCGTCATCGCGACTTACCAACCCTTCTCTCCATACGTCTCACCAGATAGGTGAGGGGAAGGGTGATCAGGAGGTAGACCACGGCGATCACCGTGAACGGGGTTCCGTTCCGCCGGAGCGACACAAAGTCCCTGGCGAACTTGACCAGCTCACGGGTTTCGGGAGTCGAGCCGAGCACATAAAACAGGGAAGTGTCCTTGATCAGGAGGACCATCTCGTTGGTGAGCGGAGGGATCATGATCCGGAATGCCTGAGGCAACACGATGGTGGCTATGGTGCGTGTCCGGGACATGCCCAGAGAACGGGCGGCCTCGGTCTGACCCCGGGGCACTGCCTCGATCCCCCCACGAATCGTCTCCGCCATATAGGCACCGGCCACAACGGAGAGACCGAGGACGGCAGCGCCGGTGGTTCCACCCGGAATGCGGATTCCGAATGTGATCGGCAGCACTACCCCGAAGCCGAGCAAGGTCACCAGGGCGGGGAGCCCGCGGAAGAGCTCGATATAGCCGATGGCGAAGGCCCGGTAGGGTGCGATCGTTGACATCTTCATCAGGGCCAGGGCGAGGGCGAGGACCAGTCCGAGACCGAACGAAGCAATGGCGAAGAGGACTGTATTTCGGGCGGCGATGGTCAGGACTTCGGGCCACATCAGTTGGAGCAGCTCGACGTTGAAGAAGTGGTGTCGGATCCGCTCCCAGTCGCCGGAGATAGCCGCAAGCACAACGATGGCGAGCGCGGCCAGATAGAGGATCCCGCGCACCATTTGTCGTTTACGACGCTTGGTCATCGCCATATGAGAAGGGCGACCCTAGTGGGTCGCCCTTCAGGTTGAAGTCGGAACCGGCTCAGTCGCCGAACCACTCTCCGTAAATGCGGTCGTAGGTGCCGTCGCTCTCGAACTTGGCCAGGGCAGCGTTGATCGCGGCGAGGAGATTGGGGACGTCCTTGGTAGCAAGTCCGTAGACCTCATCCGTCTCATAGGTGGCGGCAACGATCCAGCCCTCGTTGTTGTCGACATAGTCCTGGGTGGCGACGAGGTCGGTCATGAAACCATCTGCGTTATCGGCCTCGATTGCCAGGTAGGGACCGTCAGCGCCGGGGAACTCGACGAGAACCAGACCCTCAGGTCCGTTGTCACGGGCGTAGAAGTGGCCGGTGGTCCCGGTCTGGACGGCGAGACGCTTCCCGGCCATGTCGGCGAGCGACGTGATGCCGGAGTCCGCCTTGACGAGGAGCGACTGCTTCGCCTCGAAGTACGGCTCGGAGAAGTCGACGGCTTCGGCCCGCTCATCGGTGATCGTGATCGAGGCGGCGGACACGTCACACTGGTCGTAGGCCAGACCCCCGGTGATGTTGTCCCACCCCGGCTCGGCCACTGTCCATTCGAGACCGAGTTCCTCGGCGATGGCCCTGGTCAGGTCCATGTCGAATCCCTTGTACTCACCGGATTCGTCCACGAACTCCATCGGCGGATAGGGCGTGTCGGTGCACACGGTGAGGGTGCCGGCGGTAACCAGCTCCAGGTTGGCTGCTGCCAGCGACGTAGTGGTGGCACCACTGCCGTTGCCACAGGCGGCAATCACCAGTGCGAACACTGCAGTCAGCGCCGCCAGGCGGACTGTCTTGGACATACTCAGTTTCCTTTTTTAGCGTGAGTTTGGGATTCCTCCCGAACCACAAGGGTAAACCCGTTCCCCGACTTTGTCTCCCAATGCGGGGGGCCATTCGATCCCTTTGCGGGAAGCTTTACCCCGGGTTCGGGTTCCGGAGGAGAAGGAAGGTTCCGGGCACTTCCACCACCCACCCGGCGTCCAGGAGTTCGGCGACGGTGACATCCATGTCGTCGATCTTCTTGCGGGTGTCGACCGCCAGATACTCGACCCGGTTTGGATCGGGGAGTGGCGGCAGATCCTGTGCACCCCAGTACCGGTTGCGCCAAGGGTTGGGGGCCATGTAGATCTCGACCCGATGGGCTAGATGCGTGGTGAGGTTGAAGGTTGCTGAGACCACGGCCTCATCGGGGATTGCGGCGAGCGCCGTCTCCAGTTCCACCGTTTCCGACGGGCTCAAGCCACCCCAGACCCCCCAGCGGGTGCTCAGATCGGGACCGGCGATGAAGAGGCCACCAAGAGCCAGAATCAAAGGCGGAACCATGGCGAGCACACCGTCTTCCCCGAACCGGTACCTCGACTCGTAGCGGCGCTCCATCATCGCGATGAAACGTGACGCTCCGACGGGGACGGCCACCGCGAACACACCGAGTGCATATGCGGTGTAGTGCCACATGATCTCGTGCTGGTATCCGTGACCGCTGGCCATGTTGGCGATGGTGATGGGGACGGCCAGAACGAGGACCTTCGGCGCCCACAGGGTGAGGATGGCGGGCAGGAGCATGGCGATCAGATAGACGGCCCGCGGCCAGGTCACCAGGTCGAGGATGTCCAGTGAGTAGCGGCCCGTGTAGATGAGCTCCCCGGTGGGGGAGAATCCGGGGAGGACGACCAGAAGTGACAGCGCCTGCACAACCACCGCAAGGGCGGCGAGCACATAGGCGTGTTTGCGGGCCTCCTTCCAGCGAAACCACCAGAACAGTGCATAAGGGGCGACCAGCAGACCCGAGTCCTCTTTGACCAGGAGGATGAGGGCAGCGAGGAGGAGTGCCCAACCGAACCGGCCGCGGCGGGCGAGCAGATAGCTTGCGGGAAAGAGAACGATTGCAACGGTCTCCGGGTGGAAGGCGTCCCAGGGGGTCCATGCCATGGCGGGGTGGGCCAGAACCGCCAGTCCGACCAGCACCGCCGCCCTCGATCCGACCCCTTCGGTGCGGGCGATCACATAGGAGAGCCAGGCCGCCACCGCCGGAGCGAGAACACAGATGGCGATCAGGATGATCGGTGTGGCCTTGATCCAGTACAGCGGTGCCAGGAGGATCAGGATGTAGGAGGCGTGGTCGGCGAAGAGATGAAGACCTCTGAGTGTGATGAACGGTTCCTTGAACTCGGAAAGGAGCCAGACCCCCTGATCGAAGATCCCGAGGTCGAACGCGCCGAAACCGGTATACCGGAACTTGGTGATGGTGAGGTACCCGAACCACAGCACCCAGACGGCGCAGATCGATGCCATCACGATGTTGGTCGTGCGCCATGCCGGGGTGATCGGCTTCGTCGGGTAAGAGGTCGTAGTCATGGTGGAGCCGCGGGGGTACCGCCCTGGATACTTCGGCGTCCAGGGTCAGAGGGCTAAAGGATAAAGCCTGCGGCGAGTTGGACCGGGGGAGCGATAGCTCGTTTGGTCTTGGGGGGAACGACTGCCCCC
>CAYNSP010000116.1:0-4715 GCA_964400035.1 uncultured Acidimicrobiaceae bacterium
CCCGGCATGAAGGAGCACCGGGGTGAAGATCCGCCACCACTCCCCCTCCTCTACCAACCAGTTGGCCTGCGCCAGCCACTCCTGCAGTGTCCCACCCAACTCGGGGCGGAACATTCCGGCGGCGAAAAGGACTACGGCTATGGCGATGAAGGCACGGGTAGCCGGTGGGGCGACGGCGGCTCCCCGACGTCCCGCCGGGATCACGGTCTGGGTGCCTTCGGCCCGGACACACTCGGGGCATCGCTGTCCGACCTGGGCGTCGATCGAACACGCCGCACAGATGGGACGCTCGCAACGGCTGCATCTGAGCAGGGTGTGGCGGTCAGGATGGCGGTAACAGACCTGCGCCGATGTCGTGGGTTCGGACTCCTGGGTCACCACCCCACGGTAACCGGTCGGGCGGCCCTACCTCAGACTCGGAGTCCGTCGAGAACCTGGCGGAGATCCTGAGGAAGCGGACTGGTGAGTGTCATCACAGCCCCGGTAGAAGGGTGAGAGAAGCCGATCTCGGCGGCATGGAGGAACATCCTTGGCGAAGTGATCTTCCGGGGTCGAACCCCGTAGGTGCGGTCCCCTACGACGGGATGGTCGATGGCGGACAGGTGGACCCGGATCTGGTGGGTCCGTCCGGTTTCCAGACTCACCTTGAGCAATGAGCAGTCCTTCTCGGGGAAGGTCTCGAGTACCTCGTAGTGGGTCCTGGCTGGCTTGCCGTCATGGGTGACTTTGCGTCGGGTAGGCCGGGTCGGATCACGTCCGATCGGGGCGTCGATGGTTCCAGTGGGGGCGGCGAGGGTCCCGTGCGCCAGGGCCAGATAGACCCGCTTGACCTCCCGAGCTTTCAGAGCCGCGGTCAGCTTTCGGTAGCTCTCCTGGTTTCGGGCGACCAGGAGGAGGCCCGAGGTGTCCTTGTCCAGCCTGTGCACCAGACCCCAACGATGCTCCTGACCGACCCCGGCCAACTCGGGGTAACGGTGGAGGAGTCCGGCGACCAGGGTGCCCGAGAGCCGGCCCACGCCGGGATGGACCACCAACCCGGCAGGTTTGTCGACCACGATCACGTCCTCATCCTCGAAGACGACTTCGAAGGGGACCGGTTCTGCCGCCAGGACCGGATCGTCGATCGGGGGCGGTGACACCAGCATGGCACCGGTGGGGAGACGGGTAGCCGGTCTCACCGGCACACCATCGGCGGTCACGCCCTGCTCCACGAGTTGGACGGCGACCGAACGGCTAACACCTAGAAGAACCGAAAGGATCCGGTCGACCCTCTCCCCGTCGAGATGTTCGGGAACTACGAGCTCTGTTTGCCGGTCCGCCACGCCACTATCAATAGCAGTACCACCGCGACGGTGATCGCCGCATCGGCAAGATTGAAGGTGGGGATCCACCAGAGGAGGATCCAATCGACCACCTTCCCGTCGAGAAAGCCATCACCCCGCACGATCCGATCGATCAGGTTGCCGAGCGCACCGGCGATCACAAGACCGAATGCGACCCGTTCCAGACCGGGCCGCTCGGTTCTCAGATGCCACAGGAGCAACACCGAGACGACGATGGCGATGAGCCCGAGAAGCGGGCCGGCGTTCTGGAAGTTGCCGAAAGCGGCGCCGGGGTTCTCATGGAAGGTGAACCCGAAGAACCCGGGGATGACCTCCACGGTCCGCCCCTTGAGATTGGCCTCTGCATAGGACTTGGTGAGCTGGTCGGCGAGAACCACCCCGACAACGATCGAAACCGGTGTCAGGTACCGGCGGATCAAGACGATTTGGCGGCGCAGTCAACGCACATGGTGCTGTAGGGCAGGGCGTCGAGCCGTTCGATCGGAATCGCCTTCCCGCAGCGTTCGCAGATCCCGTACCCGCCGGACTCGATCCGACGGAGGGCGTTCTGGACTTTGCCGAGAAGGTCGGTGGTGTTCTGCTCGATGGAGAGCTCCTTGGCCAGTTCAAGCTTCATCGAACTGGCCTCCGCATTGCCCGGATCGGGGCTGCGATCGGACGAGCTTTCGGTGAGACGTGCCTCCTCGAGTTCGCGTTCGTAATCCGCGATCAGATCCTGGAGCCGCTGCTCCTCGGCCTCAAGTCTCTTGCGAAACCTGTCAACTGTCGATTTAGCAAGCGTACGAGCCATCACATCCTCATTCCGAAGGGCCGAGACCCTAACAAACCTCGTGGTGGAACCGGCATGTTCCCATGAATCCGCACCTATATGGCATAACCTCGGTGTGCTTAGGCGGCCTTCAACTATCAAAGTACGGATTACCCGATTCGAACGACGTAATCTGCACGGTCCCATGTCTCCTACCCGGCCGAACTTCCGCTCGCTTCCATCCTCTCCCGACCACAACGCACTCGAATTGGAGATCCTGGACTGGTGGGACCAGCAGGGCATTTTCAACAAACTCCGGGAGAAGAATGTGGAAGGACCGATCTTCTCGTTCATCGACGGGCCGGTCACCGCCAACAAGATCCTGGGAGTCCACACCGCTTGGGGTAGGACGCTCAAGGACGTCTTCCAGCGTTACAAGGGCCTCCGCGGTTTCCACACCCGGTATCAGAACGGTTTCGACTGTCAGGGTCTGTGGATCGAAGTGGGCGTCGAACAGGAGCTCGGTCTCAACTCGAAAAAGGACATCGAGGCCTACGGACTCGAGGAGTTCGCCCGGAAGTGTCGGGACAAGGTGGCCTGGTCGGTCCGGGAGTTGACCCGGGGCTCCCAACGTCTCGGCTACTGGATGGACTGGGGTCGGGACTACCTGACCTTCTCGGATACCAACATCGAGTACATCTGGCGATTCCTCCGTCGCATCCAGGAGCGAGGAATGCTCTACCGCGGTCATCGCTCCACCGAATGGTGCCCCCGTTGCGGAACCTCGATCTCCCAACACGAGATCACCATGTCGGGCGTCTATCAGGAGAAGTCCGACCCGTCCCTCTATGTCCGATTCCCCCTTCTTGATCGGGAAGGCGAGTCGCTGGTGATCTGGACCACCACCCCATGGACCCTCCCCGCCAACGTCGCCGCCGCGGTCCATCCCGAGTTCACCTACGGCCGTCGTGGCAATGGGGAGTGGGTGTCCGTGTCCCACTATCCCGACGAGGTGTTCGAGGAGACGATCGGTGGCTCCGAGATGGTCGGGTGGAGATATCGGGGACCGTTCGACGACCTCATCACCGATGTCGAACATCGGGTCATTGCCTGGAACGACGTCACCGGAGAGAAGGGAACCGGCATCGTCCACATCGCACCCGGTGCCGGCTCGGAGGACTTCGAATTGGGCCGGAGTCTGGGACTCCCCGTCCTGGCGCCGGTCGACGAGACGGGTCGCTTCTATCCGGACTACGGCTGGCTCGCCGGAATGGAGACCACCGAAGCGCGTCAGGCGATCATCGACGACCTGGAGAAGAAGGGTGTCCTCGTCGAGGCCGGCGAGTACATCCACTCGTATCCCCATTGCTGGCGCTGTGACACGCCCCTGATCTTCCGGATCGCCGACGACTGGTACATCGCCGTCGATCAGATCCGGGAGGAGCTCCGTGAGGCCAACCGGGGGGTCGCCTGGACACCCGAGTACATGGGCAAGCTGATGGACGACTGGCTGGTCAATATGGGCGACTGGAACATCTCCCGTCGTCGCTACTACGGGCTGCCACTCCCCTTCTACCCGTGCGAGTGCGGGCATTTGACCGTGATCGGTTCGAAGGCGGAGCTCGCCGAGAAGGCGACCGCCGGTCTCGATCAGCTCGAGGAGCTCCATCGCCCGTGGATTGACAGGGTGACCATCCGGTGTGAGCAGTGCGGCAACGCCGACGTCCGGAGGATCGCCGAGGTCGGAGACGTCTGGCTCGACGCGGGCATCGTCCCCCTCTCCACCCTCGGTTGGCAGAACGACACCTGGGTGGAGGGCGGATACGGCACCGGTGCCGCTGCAGGGCTGACCACCGCCGACCTTCCCGACCACTCCTACTGGGAGAAGTGGTTCCCCGCCCACTGGGTCACCGAAATGAGGGAGCAGGTCAGGTTGTGGTTCTACTCCCAGCTGTTCATGTCTGTGGCGATGGTGGGACAGGCACCATTCCGGACCGTCCTCGGGTACGAGAAGATGCTGGCCGAAGACGGCCGGGAGATGCACGGCTCCTGGGGCAACCTGATCAGCGCCGAGGAGGCGTTCGAGAAGATGGGCGCCGATGTGATGCGTTGGATGTACTGCGCCCATCCGCCGGACCGAAACCTGCTTTTCGGGTACCAGGGCGCCTACGAGGTGAGACGGAAGCTGCTCACCCTCTGGAACTCGGCCCGGTTCCTCATCGACTACGGGAACATCGAAGGATTCACCCCCACCTACTCCGACCTGTCCAACGGTCCCGACAACGTGCAGGAGATCGACCGCTGGCTCCTGGCCCGGGCCAACCAGGCGATCTCCGATGCGACGGAGTCCCTTGACCGCTGGCGGACCGACGAGTTGATCGCCGGGTTCGAGGAGTATCTCGACGATCTCTCCAACTGGTACATCCGGCGGAACCGTCGCCGGTTCTACCAGTACGACGATGCCGCATTCCGAACCCTGTGGGTCGGGGTGGTCACGGCTCTCCGGATCGTGGCACCGGTCATGCCTTTCCTCACCGAGAACCTCTGGTCGACACTGGTCGCGGGTCCGTGTCCGGACGCACCCGAGTCGATCCATCTGGCCGGGTGGCCGGAGCCGACCGGGC
>CAYNSP010000117.1:0-4679 GCA_964400035.1 uncultured Acidimicrobiaceae bacterium
AAAAGCCTCAAGCCGTCGCAGCAGGTCATCAAGATCGTCCACGAGGAGCTCATCTCCGTTCTCGGTGGTGAGACGGCCGAACTGGCCCGACCGTCGACCCCGCCCTTGGTAATCCTGATGGTGGGGCTGCAGGGTTCGGGCAAGACAACCACGGCAGCCAAGCTTGCCGCACACCTCAAGGCAAAGGGGAAGTCACCCCTTCTGGTTGCCGCCGACCTGCAACGACCTGCGGCCATCGACCAGCTTGAGACTCTCGGAGCCCGGATCGGGGTGCCGGTCATGTCGGACCGCAGGTCGAGGGCGGTGAAGCTTGCCAGGGACGCCCGTAAGGAGGCAGCCAGGACGTCGCGCAACGTAATCATCGTTGACACTGCGGGGCGTCTACAGATCGACGACACCCTGATGAGCGAGCTGGCGGGGGTCCGGAAGGCGATCGATCCGCACGAAGTCTTGCTGGTGGTCGACGCCATGGCCGATCGGGACGCGGTCAACGTCGCCGCAGGATTCCAGGATCGGATCGGTATCACCGGTGTCGTTCTCACAAAACTGGACGGGGATGCCAGAGGTGGTGCCGCGATCTCGGTCAGGGAGGTCACCGGTGCCCCCGTGAAGTTCGCCGGCATCGGAGAGGGACCGGGCGATCTCGAGCCTTTCCACCCGGAGCGGATGGCGTCCCGGATTCTTGGGATGGGAGACGTTCTCACGCTCATCGAGAAGGCCGAGGCGGCGTATGACATGGCGGAGGCTGAGAAGGCGGCAGAACGCCTCCAGAAGGGCCAGTTCACCCTCGACGACTTTCTTGCCCAGTTCCAGACGATCCGCTCGATGGGGAGTGTGAAAGACATCCTTGCTATGCTTCCTGGCTCCGGATCGCTCCTGCGCGAGGTCGATGTCGATGACCGCGACCTCAAACGGGTCGAGGCAATCATCCAGTCGATGACACCCGAGGAGCGCCGGAACCCCAAGATCATTGGCGGCAGTCGAAAGCGTCGTATCGCATCCGGATCGGGTTCAACACCCCAGGATGTGAATCGGTTGCTCAAGCAGTTCGCCGATACACAGAAGATGATGAAGAGCTTGGCCGGAGCCAGGGGAGTGCCCGATCTGGGTGCCCTGATGGGCGGCCGGCGAACCAAGAGGTGAACTGAATGGCCGTAAAGATGAGACTGATGCGGATGGGCAAGAAGAAGCAGCCCATGTACCGCATCGTGGTGGTTGATGGTCGCTCGCAGCGCGACTCCAGCTACATCGAGCAGATCGGACGCTACGAACCACTCGCCGATCCTTCGATCGTCGAGATCGACAACGAGAAGGCGGCCGAATGGCTCGCCAAGGGAGCCCAACCGTCCGACCGGGTGGAGAAGCTGCTCAACATCTCAGGTGCGATGAACACGATGAAGGTTCGCACCGGGAAGATCCATGTAGTCCAGAAGCCTGCCCCACAAGCCCCGGCGCCAGCGGCCGAAGAGCCGGCAGCGTCTGACGAGTCAGCTGGGTCTGAGGAGGAGTAGTGGCAGCGGGCGCCATCGTCGAGAGAGTCGTGACCTACGTGGTTCGGTCGATCGTCGACGACCCCGAAGCCGTGGTCGTCGAAATCGTCCAGCAGGGTCCCAACGAGGTGATTGCCGAGGTCAGGACGGCCAAGGGCGACATGGGTCGCGTCATCGGTCGCCGGGGCCGGGTGGCCAAAGCTATCCGGGCAGCGGCGGCAGCCGCCGGAGAAGAAGAGGGTGTGACCGCCGGGGTTGAGTTCCTCGATTGAGCCCGTACGGGTCGCCCGCCTGGGTCGGCCCCACGGTCTGGATGGACATCTCGGGCTCTATGTCGATCCAGCCGATCTGATTCATTTCGAGCCCGGCTCGGTGGTCTACGTCACCGGACACCCTTTGACTGTCAGATCGATCCGTCCTGCCGACCGGGGATATCAGGTCGCGTTCGAGGAAGTCCCGGATCGGACGGGTGCGGAGCAGATCAGGAATCTTGATGTCTTCGTGGCGGAACGACGACTCCTTCAGGATGGCGAGTTCTGGCCCGACGAGCTCATCGGGTTGCAGGTCAGACCGGGAGGTGGCGTGATCGTGGGTGTGGAACACGGTCCGGCCCAGGATCGACTGGTGATAGAGCAGGGCAGCACCCGTTTCGAGGTCCCGTTCGTCGAAGCGCTGGTTCCTGTGGTCAATCTCGAGGATGGATACGTGGAGATCGTCGAACTCGAAGGGCTCACCGACGCGAAGTAGAGGGATTACTCGACGGTCACCGGGATCACCACCCCGTTCAAACGACCCGGTTCGTCTTCCCCGACGAACACCAGCACCGGACCGCGGGGAAGGCTCAGTGTCAACCTGTACTCCAACCAGCCACGTTCACCTTCCGCCGTGGTGGCAATCTGCTCCTGGAGTACGTTGGCACCAGCAGTCACCAGCACGAGAACCCTGGAATCGAATTCCCGCACATAACCGGTGACCGGTATCGGGACCGAGACCGTCGCCCCGTCCCTGGGCGAGAGAACGACCAGATGGTCGTCCATGGCAGGACCGGTCAACGGGTCGACGATGCCCGGCCGGAACTCGACACTGATCTCAGCGGGGCCCTCAGACATCGCCACGGATGTCAGGGCCGGCGCCCGCAGATGGAAGTCGATGAACCGGTCGCCGTTGATGGCGGTCACCACATAGAGACGACTGACAAAGGTCGAATCGACCACCTGGTCGACGATCACACTGTCCCCAACCCCCAGACTCATCCGCACCACGGGGATTCCGGCGAGATACTCGACCCGCACCGACGGGGGAGTGGTGGCCGGAGCGCCCTCGACACTATGGAACGAGATAGTGAATCTCTCACAACTGCCGGGAAGCGACTCCCATCCGATGAGACCGATGGTGCGGGCATCCGAACCCGGATTGGACTGCTCCACAACGACACCCGACTCGGTGAAAGCGGCGGGATCTGCGCACCCCTCCGTTGTCGGTCGGGTCGTCGGGGGAGTGGATGGGGAGGTCTGCGTGGTGGTCGTCTCCTCGACCGTCCCATCACCCGTGCATGCGACCAGGGCGAAGGCCAGGAGGAGTATCAGCAGGCGTCTCATCGAACCCAAGGCTAAGACGCCTGCCGACAATGGCCGCAGCTAGCGACGCCCGTAGACCCTCACCCCGTCTTCCCCGATATGCATCCAGGTGACGTCGGTCGACCCGGGGCGGACGCCAAGATGGGCCGGACTACCCGGGTCAGCCGTGGTGAACGGGTCCATCATCGGCTCCAGCGCGGTGATAGAACCATCGGGTGCAATCCTGAGATACCCGGCAAGCTGGTGCTGTTCGTCAAGGGTGGGGAAACCGAGCAGGAACAGGTGGAGGTTCCCCTCGACGTCGCTCACCGCCTCGACCATGGTGTAGACACCACCACCGATCTGGTCGGCTTCGAGTTCGGGTTCGAGCACGACTGCGGGGTCCGCGTCGGGCAGCTCGATGATCAGCTGGCGCCCACCGGCCAGACGGAAACGGGCACCGGTCCGTGTCGTCATCCACTCGACCTCATCCGCAGTAGCCGCCACCGGGTCGACGGCGACAAGAATGTATGTGTCATCGATCGTGAATCCGTAGAGCGTGGAACCGTCGTCAATGTGGGGGATCATCGAGTAGTTGATCGCGAATGAATCGAGGACACCATCCTTGAGTCGGAGAAAGATCGGGTGGACGCCCTCCATCCGTGACGCGATAAATGTCCCGTCAGCCATCACCCGCGGCATCTGATACTGGAAGTAGACACCGTCCACCAGCATCGACTCCGGCAACACGACCTCGTCCAGGTAGGCGCCACTCTCGGAGAAGTGGGCGAGGCGCAGTTTGGCTGTGTCGAGGAACCACCACGACCCGTCCGGGGCCTGTGCGCCAAAGTCCGGTCCGATCTGGATCCCTTCCCCGTCACCGCCGAGGTAGGTGCCGAGAGTGTCCGGGGTCTCCCCGTAGGGGATGAAAAAGCGTTCCTCCCATGTGTCGGGCATCTGATCGAGCGCCGTCGGCAGGACCAGGGGTTGTCCGGGGTCGATGGTGGTCGTGGTCTCATCTGGCAGCGTGGTCGTGGTGGATGGCTGGCTTGAGGTGGATGCGGGGAGGGTGGTGGATGGTGCGTCTGTGGTAGTCGGGGCACCGGACCCACCGCTGCATGCGGCGAGGGTGAGGGCGATGGCGGCCAGGAGGAAGGTGCGTGTGCGCATATCCGCAGATTATGGGGGGTGGGATAGAGTTTGATGACGAACAACTCGAGGAGTGCCAGCAATGCCTGAAGCTGTGATCGTCGCCACCGCCCGGACTCCCATCGGGCGCGCCTACAAGGGCTCTCTGATCGATGTCCGCGCCGACGATCTGGCGGGTGTGGCGATCGACGCCGTGATGAAGCGGGTACCCGAAGTCGACCGCTCGATCGTGGACGATGTGATGATCGGTTGCGGTCTGACCCATGGGGAGCAGAGCTTCAACCTGGCACGACCGGCATCGCTTCTCGGGGGTATGCCCGACACCGTGCCGGCCACCACGGTCAACCGGTACTGCGCCTCGTCACTCCAGACGATCCGGATGGCCTTCCATGCAATCCGTCAGGGTGAGGGCGAGGTTTACCTCGCCGGGGGTGTCGAGTCGATCACACGGACGATGGGGAAGGGGTTCGAGGCCGATGATCTG
>CAYNSP010000118.1:0-4553 GCA_964400035.1 uncultured Acidimicrobiaceae bacterium
GAGATCTCCTCCGCGATCATCGGAGAGAGGACTCTCCGCATCACATCCTGCTGCTGCAGGACGGCACGAGCGGCCGCGGCCCGATCCGCCTGGCTTGGCTTGGAGCCGGTAGCTGCCAGTCGGTTGGCCACCACCCGGCTGACCGGTGGTGTGGTCAGCTGGATAATCACGTGGGCGAGTTCGTCCGGGTTATTTGCCAGACCGGTGGTACTTCCTCCGTCCACCGTCCTCGGGCTATACCCGTTGCTGCTCAGTTGGGCAGCGGCGGGAAGCATCCCCACAAACAGCGATACCGCTGCCAGGAGGACGATCGTTCTGCGGGCCATATGCACCTCTCTGTTGACCTCTTCAGACTTGCAAGTCACACGTACACGCATAGTCCCCCGCGGGCAGTCCACCCACAAACGAGCGCGACGCGCCGCGGAACCATATCAGATGATTCGGGAGGCCGCGCACCCTGGGGTGACCGAAGGTCACATCTGGCCTAACTGAGGAAAGAGGAGAGCTCGTCGGTGATCCGGTCGGCGTGAGTCCACACCACCTCATGCTGTGCGTCGGGAATCTCGACGACCTTCGCGCCCCCGATCATGGCAGCGAGTTCGTACTGCCACGCCGCCGGCACCAGCCGATCCCGACCAGGTATCACGACCAGGGTCTCCACGTCCAAATCCTTGACCCACTGCCGGGAGTCGAACCGGGCGAGAGCGAAGGTCGCCTCGGCGGCAGAGTCCGGGTTGCGCCGGTGGGTCTCCTCCCAGAGCCAACGGGCGTGCCGCTTCTCGACCGCCCCGGTCCCGAGCAGGTAACCGGAGCGCACCTCAGGTGTGCCCAGTCCGGTAAGCCTCTCCCACGCACGTGTGATCACTGCCCCCAGTCGGAGCGGCAAACGACGAGCGTCGGGGAACGAGGCGAAAGTGGCGATCAGACCCAGCTTGCGAACCCTCCCAGGGTGGCGACCGGCGATGGCCTGAGCGATGGTTCCACCCATCGAGTAGCCGACGACATCGACCTCCGTCAGTCCAAGATGGTCGAGGATCCCGACGATGTCGTCGGCGACATCCTCCACCTCGTATCTCCCCGACGCCAGTGCGGAGAGACCGTGACTGCGATGATCGACGAGAACCACTCTCCTCACCGTCGCCAGTTTGGGGGCCACCTGATACCACTCGCTCAGCGACGAGCCGCCGAGACCGTGGATGAGAAGGAGCGGGACACCATCACCCGAGCCCGTGTCCCTGATCAGGAACTCCTGGTCGCCGACGAAGACCGTGCGGCCGGACAACCGCCAGGGATGCTCCTGCGGGGGTCGGAACTGCGGTCGAATCGGATCCCCGAAGAGACGCCAGATGGCAATTGAGAGAAGGAGCCTTCTCAACCACTTCTTCATCGACCCAATTCTCCCCTGGCGAACATCAAATCGGTAACCGGTTCTCCGCCGATGAGGTGCTCATCGATGATCCGGTCGAGCTTCGCTTTGTCCAACCCCGAGTACCACGTGCCCTCCGGGTAGACGACGGCAATGCAGCCCTGCTCGCAGATGCGGAGACAGTCCACCTTGCTCCGCAGAACGGTCCCTTCACCCGGCGCGACCGGATAGGCCTCCTTTGACGGGTCCCCGTACCAGGGTGGTGGCGCCGAGCTCAGCCCCAGCTTGTTGAGCCGGTTCTTGAGATGCACCCACAGCTCATGGGTCTCCTCGACCGGAGCGCACTTGGGATTGGTCTGATCAGCGCACAGGAAGATGTGGCGACGCGCCGTCGGGATGGAGAGGGCTTCGGCGATGTTCCTGAGACGGTCCGGGTTGTCCACACCGGAAGGCTAGAGGCGCTTTCGGGCCACGATCTCGCCCTCGTCGATCTCCCCTGTCGGTTCGAATCCATGTGACAGATAGAAGGGCTCCGGTCCGCCTCGCCCCGGCGCCCAGCTGACGTACAACCATTCATGGCCCAACTCCCGGAAATGCTCATAGAGCAGGCTCATCGCCCGGTGGCCGATGCCTCTGCGCTGATGCCTGCGATCGATCAGCATGCGCCACAGATAGGGGTCCGGGTGGGTTTCGATACCTTCTGCCACCATCAGGAAGCCTGCCCACTCGCCATCCGCGCGCACCCCGCGCATCCACGGTACAACCGGGACCCCCTCGTGGTCACCGGGAAAGAGGGCGTCGGCGTAGGAGTATGCCATCGGGGCGACAAACCGTTCCTGGGTCTTATGGGTCTTCAGCTTGTAGATGTCCCAGGCGTTCTCTTCGGTTACCTCCACGAGCTCCACCGTCTCAGGACGGTGTCGGGGACGGCTCCGCCAGTCCTCCCAATCGGTCCGGGTCATCCCGTAAGTCCAGTCGTCGGAGTTCTCGTCACCGACCCAGAAGGAGTTGCGGGTGTGCCCTTCGAAAAGCATTCCGACCTTCTCCAGCACCATGGCCGATGCCGGGTTGTCGGGATGGAGCATTCCGGACACCCGGGTGATCTTTGGATCCGACCAGAGATGAGCGACAAGGGCTTCGGCAGCCTCAACGGCGTAGCCCTTACCCCAGTGCTCCCGGTCGAGGGAGTAGCCGATCTCGGCACTCCGTCCATTCCAGGTGTATTCAACGACCATGTCCCCGACGATGTCGCCGGTCTCGGTCAGGACGATCGTCCCAATCCACCAGCCGTCGTCGCCATCATCGGTTGTCTGTCCGTACCGCTCCTCTGCCCTCTCCCTCGTGTAGGGGAGCTCCCACGTCTGATATCGGGCGACATCGGGGTCGTTGCGACGTGCCACCAGGGCGTCGATGTCGGACGCCTCGAACGCACGGATGGTTAGACGTGTGGTGGGAAGGGTGGGAATCACGACCGTGGATTCAAACATCTCCTGTTAGGGCGGGCGTCCGATATACGCTCCACCGACCCATGCCCGACAAAAACGACGAACTCACATTCCTGACACCGGCCGCTCTCGACAAGCTGGTCAAGGAGCTGGAGCATCTCAAGACCGAGGGTCGGCGTGAGATCGAGGAGCGGATCGCCGAGGCGCGCTCCCATGGGGATCTTCGGGAGAACGCCGACTACGACGCCGCCAAGAATGCCCAGGGGTTGATGGAGGCGCGGATCCGAAAGCTCGAGTACCTGATCGATAACTCCGAGGTCCGGGCCGTCGAGGCCACCGACACCGTCGAGGTCGGATGTGTGGTGACAGTGGTCGACCCTGACGGCGACGAGATGGAGTATTTCGTTGCGGCCCAGGAGAACAAGGTCCCCGGCATGCTTCTGGCGTCCCCTTCAAGTCCTGTCGGCGCCGCCCTCCTCGGTGCTTCGATCGGCGAAACCATCTCCTACGAGGCACCGGCCGGAACCTTCGAGCTCACCGTCAAGTCGGTCCGCCCCTTCGAATAGGCCGCAGGGTTCTGCCGCGCCTCAGGTTTCGTCCTACCCATTAGGCTGTCGTCGCTCAACCGTCCCCGGGGGCAACCATGAGACTTCGTCTGCGAAGCCCGCGCCAACTTGCGAAAACACTGCTCGACCTTGCACGCAGCGAGCCCGAGGAGGTCGCTGACTACCTCGAAGCAAACCCCGAGGAGTGGGAGGCCCTTGCCGAGGCGGCCCCGAGTGACGCTGCGGACGTCCTCGAACAGCTCGACGATGAGGATGCCGCCGGACTTCTCGCCGGTCTCGACGCCAGCGAGGCCGCCGAGGTTCTCGAAGAGATCGCCCCCGAGCTCGCCGCCGAGCTGGTCGAAGACCTCCCGGTAACCAAGCTGGCGGAGGCCCTGAGCGAGATGCAGGGTGACCTCGCCGCAGACCTTCTCGGGGAGCTCGACGAGGAGGTGGTCGAGGACATCCTGGCGGCGATGACCGATGAGGCGGAGGAGGAAGTCCGTGGACTGCTTGCCTTCCCCACCGACAGCGCCGGCGGTCTGATGACCACCGACATCGCCGCCCTCCCCGAGAGTCTCAGCGCCGGCGAAGCGATCGAACGCATACGCCAATTGATGAACCTCTTCGAGGATCTCTCCTATGTATATGTGGTCGACGACGAGAGCAGACTGAAGGGTGTCATTTCCTTCCGGCACCTGGTCTACTCACGTCCGGGTGCCCCGCTCTCCGAGGTGATGGTCCCCGACCCGATCACGGTAGGGCCATATTCGGACCGTCAGGAAGTGATCGACATCTGCCAGAGCTATCACTTCTTCGGGGTCCCGGTCGTCGATGAGAGGGGTGTGCTCCTCGGTGTGGTCACCAGAGCCGCGGTCATTGAGGCCGCCCAGGACGAAGCGTCTGAGGACTTCGCCGCTGCGGTCGGTGCCGGTATCGGCGAGACCGTCTACAGCGATATCACCGAGTCGTTCCGGATGCGGGTTCCATGGCTGCTGATCAACCTGCTCCTCGCCATGGTCGTCGCCTTCGTGATCGAGACCCAGACCGGGATCATCAGCAGCGAACCGGTCCTGGCTGCCCTGATGCCGCTGGTGGCTCTACTCGGTGGAAATGGGGGCAACCAGAGTCTGGCGGTGATGATTCGTTCGCTGGCCACCGACGACGTACCCGGTTCACAGGTGCGGGCCATCCTCC
>CAYNSP010000119.1:0-4484 GCA_964400035.1 uncultured Acidimicrobiaceae bacterium
CGTTCCGTTGCCCACGGCCGAGCTCGTGGCTGACACGTTGATTATTCCAGTCGATAGGACATTGGCCAGACTTGCCGGCGCCGTCGTCTTGGAGGAGTTGCCTCCACTCGACGGGATCGACACGCTAGGCGTCGGCCCTACCGTTGCTCCTGCTCCCAGGACGGTGACCTGGGCCGACACCCCGTATGCCGAACCTGTCACGGTTTCGACCACCTGTGCTGCCAGGACGGGCGTTGCCGCCATGACGACCGCGGTCGCGGTCAGAAAGCCTCCCAACGCCCGACGACGTATGCCGTTCCGGCGGCCCGAGTTGATTGCTTTGTTCAGCATCAGAACTCCTTTTGGCTCTCTGGGCGCCTTATGACGCCCGTTTCATGTGCTATCGCTGCAGATGTGCGTTTGTGACAAACTCTTCTTGATCGTCCGATCCGGACAATGCGCCACCGATTCGGTAGAGGAGGAGATCGGCGGACAGGTGAGAGGTGTGGGCCGGGCCTGGAGGTGTGGCCCAGAGACCCGAAACATGCGATCCGTTGTCGGTAGGCCGATCTGCGGGAGTCCGTCGCTTCTCGGCCAGGACCTGGGTGGAGGGGTCGGCACCCGTTCGGTTGTACATCTTGGGTCTCTGGGCTGCCACTGCCCGTACCCTGAGAGTGCAATCGACATAGCCGGCGTTCTGTTACAAGGGACGTGGTCGCCGACTGAAGCGTTCTGTCGAACCTGGATCATCCCCTGGTACCGGTTCGAAGGTGTGGGTCCAGAGCGTGTGAGCCGGGCTCGCCGAAGAGGTTGCCTTGACCGTACTTGATGCCCATTCCGAGCAAGGTGGCGGCCTCCACGTCGGTCTCGATGCCTTCGCAGATCACCAGCATGCCCAGTTCGCTGGCGGCGGTTGCGAGTGCTCGGATCAGTGCGCGGTTCTCCGGTGAGTGTTCGACGTCGCGTACCAGGCTGGCGTCGATCTTGATGAGGGCAGGTTCGAGCCGGATGACGTGCCACATGTCGATCTCCCCCGATCCGACATCATCTAAGGCAAGGCGGACTCCTCGATCACGAAGGGCACGCACCACGTCAACGGTTTCTTCATAGCTTTTGATAGATGCCGATTCGGAGAGTTCAACGATGACCCGTGATAGGTCGGCACCGTGGAGAGCTTCAAGGAGGCGTGTCGACATCAACGTGACGTCATTGACGTTCACTGCGAGGAAGCGGTTTGATGACTTCGCCGGGAAGTCGTTGACCGCGTTCGTGACACACGCGAGGTCAAGGTCGAGCAGGAGGCCGGCCGAGCGGGCAGTGTCGAACCATTCGTTCGGACGGCCATACTCGAATCTCGCCAGCGCTTCAAAGCCGACCGTGCTGATATGCCCATGCCGGTAATCGCCCAGGTCGACTATCGGTTGGTAGACGATCTCCGGTCCGCCATTGGCTATCACCTGTGCGACGGCGGCAGGTGTTGGAAGACCGGCTAGAGGATCGACGGTAAGGTCGGGCAGGGGTTCTGACACGGGTGTGTCGGCACCAACAGGAAGGGTGAGTTCGAACGTGCTGCGGCCGTCGAGCCGGGTGTAAGTGAGATCACCCCCCATGTGCCGTGCCAGGGTTCGGGCTACCGATAGGCCGAGTCCCATCGTCGGTGTCCCACCGTCCAACTGGCGGTAGTCGTAGTAGGCGTTGAAGAGAGCGTCCTCGGGGATACTGCCGTCCAAACCTGGTCCATCATCGGAAACAGCCACCGCCACCATTCGGGTCGACCTGCTGATGGACACCAGAATGTTTTCACCACCAAAGTTGGCCGCATTTCGCAACAGGTTCCTGACGATCTGTGACGTCCAGCGGCGGTCGGCCTGGACAGTGGCGTTTCCGCTTATCACCAGATGAGAGCGAAGCCCACTCCCCAAACCGGAGATGGCGCTCTCCAACAGGGCACGTACGTCGACCTCCTCATCGACGAGCAGCAGTTCACCGAAGTCTGATCGGCCGGCGACGAGTATGTCGTCCACGACGTGAGCCGTCTCCCGAGACTGGTCGGCCATTATCTCGATCATCTCCTGTCGCACCCCTGCGGAGAAATCCCGGCTGCTGTCGCGCAACAGTTCCGCATAGCCGACCACGGTCGAAAGTGGAGTCTTGATCTGGTGTGAGGCCGCGGCCAGGAACGAGTTCTTCTTCTGATGCAGCTCACGTTCCCGAGCAAGTTCAGAACGCAGCTGCACCGCTCGCTGTCGTCGCCGCATTGCCCTGAAGATCAGCCACACCACGATGGCGGGAGCGATGAAGGCGACCATGAATCGGGTAGCGGTCGCTACCCGCCCGAGGTCGCGCTGGACACTCGAGACGTGCTCTTGGTTACGTTCTCGGATCTGTGTCGCAACGTCCGCCAGAGTCAGACCAGCAGGCTCAAGGGTCTCGACCGCATGCTCCACGGCATCTTGGATATTCCCGTCTTGGAGGCTCGCGGTGACCGCCGCCGCAGCCGTTGATACCGCTTCAACTGCGAACATGACTCGACCCCCGTCGTCAGGATGGCGATCACCCATAGTCTCGGCAAGCAGACGCCCCTGCGTTTCGAGGTGCTCCGATGCTTCGGCAATAGCGGCCGTCGCTTCTTCAACGACTTCCAGCGACGCGATCCCGTGATCGCCTGCTTGGGCGACTATCAGGGCCTCGCGCGTGGCCGAGTTCACCAACGCCACAGCGCCAAGAACTGCCTCGCTTTGTTGAGCCGTCGCAACATCGGAAGCGACCAGCCGGCCACTGTCGCTCACCGCGAACAGCAGCGCCGCGGCCACGAGGAGGACAACCGTTCCACCGACTTGCAGCGAAGGGGCTTCGTCCCGCAGGGTCCTAAGGAATCGTCTCATGACATCTCCGGGTCGGTAGCGGTCCGGTCATCCTCATCAGAGCTGAAACGCCGAAGCAGCCAGACCGCAAGGCCGATCACCAATAGCAGCGGGAGGATCAGGTCACCCAACGCCCGCAGCAGGATCTCACCAATCGTCACCGGAGACATGACGGCTCCCGCGACCGAGGGCGGAAGGTAGCGAGACATGCTCGAAACCAAACCGTTTGACGTCTCCACGGAGCCGAGCCCGCCATCCGAGTCTCCACCAACCGGAGAATCCCCGTCACTGCCAGAGCCACCGGGGTCCGTTGGACCACCGCCCGGAACTGATGTCGTTGCTCCCAAAGGTGTGGTGGTAGATGTCGGCATCGGCGGTCGGGTCGAGGACGTCGTCGCCCCCGGCTGAGTCGTCGAAGTCGTAGAGGTGCTGGACGTACTGGAGGTACTCGTGCTTGAGGTGGTGGACGTGCTCGACGTGCTCGATGTACCGGAACTAGGTGTCGTGGGAGACGTCGTCGAAGTGGAGGTAGATGTCGTCGAAGTCGAAGTGGTCGGGGGCGGAGGCTCTACAACCGTGAAGTACCAGTCGTAGGTTCCAAGCAGACCGCCACCCAGAACCGCCACCTCAGTGACCCTCACGTAGTACTGGCCCGGAGGAGTCGACCCCGCGACGTTCACATTTATGTTGACGGTCGCACCCGACAGGACGGTACAAGGGAGCGCTAGCTGAGACGACGCGGCCGTGATCTGAAGGGGAGAGCTAGTCGACAGCAGATAGCACGAAAGCAGCGAACTCGAGGTGGTCATTGTCACGGTCGTCGACTTGCCCGCCTCAACCTCGACTGTCCCTGATTGCGGCGCGAAGCCTTGCACGGCAGCGTCCGCCTTCTCGTCCGAGACGAGAACGAAGGCCAGCGACATAACAAGGGTCGCTACGAGACTCGCTCCCAGACGGTCCCGGAACAGACCCCCACGGTCCGTCCGGAGTTCCGGCATGGCCTCCTTATCGACAGGAACGCGAAATTCCTAAAACCGCCCGCCTGGGTCTGTAAGCCCAGTTCACAACAGCAGCCCCCTCCCGTTAGCAGCCCCCTTTCGGCTCAAGGTCTCCCCTCGGAATGGGGGGAATGAGCATGCCCGTTCCTTTGTTTCGGCTGGCCCTAGCGGGCAACAGACTTGGGCGGTAGATCCCGGGATGGAACAAACGGACGCTGGGTAGGAGCTATGCAACTACAACCATCCCGACTGGAGCTTCGGTCTCTCCCGCTTCCACGACGGCCCACCTGACAACACATCAAGTTCAGGGGAGCGGTATCCGGGATTTGAGCGTCACCGACACCATCCCGGTCTCGACCGAACCTGAGCAGTCGGGCAACCCCCGCGCAATCGAGCGCCCAGCGTGCCAGCGCTCTCGACATACCTCTATCCATGCCCCCTCCATGCCCCGAGAGGATCAGAAACGCCCGGAAACAGCACGAAATGTTCGGAGAGAACCCTCTCGACATTGCCTCATGTCTTCTTGTGAGATAGCCTTGCTATAATTGGATTTCTGCCGGGCTCGCCTGGCTGAAGAGTGGATCACACCCGACGCGGGGTGGAGCAGTCTGGTAGCTCGTCGGGCTCATAACCCGAAGGTCGC
>CAYNSP010000120.1:0-4338 GCA_964400035.1 uncultured Acidimicrobiaceae bacterium
TGGCGACGGAGCTGTTCATCGCTCTCGGGCTGTGGGTTCCGAGATGGAGGAAACTCGCCTATCTGGCCGGTATCGCCCGCCATCTGCCGAGGATCGTGCGCCTCGAGCCGACCTTCGAACTCCTGGTCTTCGCCATGCTGATGTACTCGGTGTACCCGCTGTACGACCTGGTACGACCGGGGAACGAACGGATACCGGCCGGGGACGTTGCCTCGGCTGCTACTTGACCCCGAGCACTTCCTTGAACCAGGGCAGGGTCTTCTCCAGCCCGGTCCGGAGCGGGATCTGCGCCTTCCAACCGAGGATCTCTTCGGCCTTGGTGGTGTCGGGACGCCGCACGGTGGGGTCGTCGGTGGGACGCTCCAGGAACTCCACTCCCGGATAGTTGCCGACCACGTCCTGGATGGTCTCGGCCAGTTCTAGCATGGTCACTTCTTCGGGGTTGCCGATGTTGACCGGGGTGGTTTCGTTGGAGAGCAGAAGTCTGAGGATGCCTTCCACCTCGTCGTCGACGTAGCACAGCGACCGGGTCTGGCTTCCGTCACCGTGGACGGGGAGCGGACGATTCTCCAGTGCCGCCTTGAAGAAGGCGGGCACGGCACGACCATCATTGGGTCGCATCCGCGGCCCGTATGTGTTGAAGATCCGGACGATCCGGACGTCGAGGTTGTGCTCCCGGTGGTAGGCCAGGGTCATCGCCTCGGCGAATCGCTTCGCCTCGTCGTACACACCTCGCGGCCCGATCGGGTTGACATGGCCCCAGTACGTCTCCGGCTGGGGGTTGACCAAGGGGTCGCCGTACACCTCGGAAGTTGAGGCAAGGAAGAAGACAGCACCCTTCTCGAGGGCGAGGCCGAGACCCTTATGGGTGCCGAAAGCACCCACCTTGAGGGTGTGGATCGGCCACTTGAGGTAGTCGACCGGGGAGGCCGGCGAGGCGAAGTTGAGGACGTAGTCGACCTCTCCACCCACATGCATGTAGTCGGTGACGTCGTACTCGACCAGCTTGAAGTCCCTGTTGCCGATGAGATGTCCGACGTTGGACGAACTACCGGTGATCAGGTTGTCGAGACAGGTGACCCGGGCCCCGTAGTCGAGCAGAGCCGTGCACAGATGGGATCCGAGGAACCCGGCCCCTCCCATCACCACGGCGTGCTTTCCGGCGAGTTCGTCGAAGACCCCGCCCGCGTTCATTTCGTTCAAATTTCGCCTTCCAGAATTACTACGGAGGGTATATCGGCCGATGGCAATAGTGAATGAACCGTTAGACCCGAAAACGGGCGGTCAATTCCACCCGTTCGGGGTGCTCCTGTGACAACCTGAACCCAAGTGAACCGGGTCTTCGTGAAATGGGCCGTCATCGGGGCGGTGTTCGCCGGGTTCCTGATCTGGACCCAGTCGATGGCTGTCGGTGGTCCGGCGGGTCTGATCCAGGTGGGTGAGGCGAGTGCCCTCCGTCCGGTGATTGAGGCCGAGCTGGGCGACATTCCGATCTCGCCGGGCTCAGGCCATGACGGCCAGATCTACTACGCCATCGGTCTCGACCTGGGTGGCCACGTCGTCCCCGACCTTCTCGACCACGGCGGCTACCGGTACCGGCGGATCCTCTTCCCGCTCCTCTCCTCGGGGTTCGGTGTCCTCTCCGGATGGCCTCTTCTCTGGGGGATGATCGTGGTCACCGTGCTTTCAGCCGCGGTGGCGGTCGGGTCGACCGGGCTAATCGCATCGAAAGGTGGGCTCAGTGAGCTCGCCACCTTCGCCCTCCTCGCCAACCCCGGCTTCTGGTTGTCGATCCGCCTCCTCACCGCCGACACCCTCGGGATGGCGATGATGGTCGGGGGTCTCGCCCTCCTCACTAGCCGTCGTCTATCGGCAAGCGCTTTCGCTCTGGCGACCCTCGCCAAGGATGCCTTCCTGGTCACACCGGCCGGTCTCGCCCTGGGCAGGGACAGGAAGAAGTGGATCCTGGTGATCGTCCCGATCGTCGCCCTGGTTGCGGTGATGACCTGGGTGACGGTCGTGATCGGCGATGGGTTCACCGGACGGGGCAACTTCGCCATCCCGTTCATGGGGATGGTCGACGCCTCGGACAACTGGTCGAAGCTGGGTGCTGGTGACGTCTTCTTCCTGATCTTCGCCCTGGTCTCGGTGTTCGCCGGGTTGATCCTGGGGATCTGGCACCGGACCTGGCTGCGGTGGCCCATCATCGGGTGGTCGGTGCTCGGGATCATCTCGTCGAACTGGGTGTGGGACTTCGGTAACAACGCGGCGAGGGTGTTCTCGCCCCTGGCGGTCCTGCTTGTCCTCTCCCTGGCCCGTCCTCCTGTCGTGGAGTCCTGATGCGTTCGGTATTCCTCCGCTGGGCCGTCGCCGCCCTTGCCTTCGGTGCCATGCTGGTCTGGCTGGGGGCAGACCAGGTGGGTGGTCTCCCCGGGATGCTCCGGGTCGGTGACGAGAGTGGGCTGCGTCCGCTCATCGAGTCCCAACTCGGTGACATCCCCCTCGCCAGGGGAACGGGACACGACGGCCAGTTCTACTACGCCATCGGTCTCGACCTGTTCGGCTCCGAAGTCCCCGACCTCTTCGACAGCCCGGGTTTCAGATACCGTCGCATCCTCCTCCCCGCCCTCGGATCGGTGTTCGGTCTTCTCGACGGTTGGGCACTCCTCTACGGGTTGATCGTGGTGACCGTGCTGGGGTTCGCAGTCGCCACAGGCCTGGTGGCGGTCCTTGCCCGACGGCTGGGCATCACCGAACTCGCTGCCCTGGCCGTGTTCATGAACCCCGGGATGCTTCTGAGCATCCGTCTCCTCACCCCCGACACCCTGGCCATGGCGTTCATGGCCGCCGGTCTGCTCCTCCTGGTCAGCGGTTCGGGTCGAATCCGATCGGGCATCTCCTTCGCCCTCTCCACTCTCTCGAAAGACGCCTTCCTTCTGACTCCGCTGGGTCTGGGAATCAGCCGCGACCGCAACCGATGGTGGGTGGCTGCGATACCGGTGGCGTCATTGGCGGTGTGGGTGGGGTGGATCATGCTCCGCATGGGCGGTGGGGTCTCGGGAGAAGACAACTTCGGGATGCCCTTCCGGGGGATAGTCGACACCTTCCGGACCTGGACTGATTTGGGCGGCGAAGGCCAGTTCTATGTCGTCCTCGCCTTGCTCACCGTGGCGGCGGCACTCTTCGTCGGGATCACCCGCAGCTCGTGGCTCCGCTGGCCGCTGCTCCTGTGGTCACTGGTCGGGATCTTCTCTTCGACGGTGGTGTGGGCCCACGGAAACAACGCCGCACGCGTTTTTGCCCCCCTCGCGGTCCTGGTGGTGCTTTCGCTGCGGGAGCCGGTCCGCCGGGTCTGAGCTAGCCGCCGACCAGATCCCGGAGGAACTTGCCGGTGTAGCTCTCCCCGACCTGGGCGACCTCTTCGGGTGTCCCCTGGGCGACGATCCGCCCTCCCCCGCTTCCACCTTCGGGTCCGAGATCGATGACATGGTCGACGGTCTTGATGACATCGAGGTTGTGTTCGATCACGACCACCGTGTTCCCTGCGTCGACCAGACGCTGCAAGACCTGGAGGAGCTTTCGGATGTCCTCAAAGTGAAGACCAGTGGTGGGTTCGTCGAGGATGTAGAAGGTGCGTCCGGTGGAGCGTCGACCCAGTTCGGAAGCCAGTTTGATCCTCTGCGCCTCGCCACCGGAGAGGGTGGTGGCGGGCTGGCCCAGCTTGATGTAGCCGAGTCCGACGTCGTAGATGGTCTGGAGGATGCGGACCAGTTTCGGCTGGTTCTCGAAGAACCCGAGGGCCTCCTCCACAGACATCTCGAGGACATCGGAGATGTGGTGGCCCTTCCACAGGATCTCGAGGGTCTCCCGGTTGTACCGCTTCCCGTGGCAGACCTCGCAGGGCACATAGACGTCGGGGAGGAAGTGCATCTCGATGCGGATGGTCCCGTCCCCTTTGCAAGCCTCGCACCGACCTCCGGCAACGTTGAAGGAGAACCGGCCCGGCTTGTATCCCCGGGCCCGTGCCTCCTGGGTCTGGGAGAAGAGCTGACGGATGTGATCGAACAGCTTGGTGTAGGTGGCCGGGTTGGATCTGGGGGTCCGTCCGATCGGCGACTGGTCGATGTCGATCACCTTGTCGATGTGCTGGGTGCCGTTGATCCGGGTGTGCCGTCCCGGGACGACACGGGCACGGTTGACCTTGGCCGCCAGCCCCTTCCACAGGATCTCTTCGACCAGGGTGGACTTGCCCGAGCCCGAAACCCCCGTGACCGCGGTGAAGACGCCGAGGGGGAACTCGACGTCGAGACCGTTGAGGTTGTTCTCCCTGGCCCCGAC
>CAYNSP010000121.1:0-4319 GCA_964400035.1 uncultured Acidimicrobiaceae bacterium
TTGGCCAGCATGCGGAGATGGAATGAGCAGGAGGCAACCGATTCCCCGGTCACCTCAGCACACTGGGTTGCTGTTGCTTCCTCGACGGAGGCGAGGTAGTCGAGAAGTTCGAGACGTAGAGGATGAGCCAGGGCACGGATCCGTTCGGGATCGGTAATCCGGGTGATCGGATGGCTCATCGCGGTGGGCAGCCTATACGCTAAAGAAGTCTTTAGCAAGACTCCTTTAGGATGTTCCGAGGTGCTGCGGCTAGTCTCGATGGCATGAAGGTTTCATTCTCACTTCGCAACCAGGACGGGGCCAAGGTCACTGACGCTGCCTTCAAAGGAAAGAAGTACGTCATGTTCTTCTATCCCCGGGCGATGACCCCGGGGTGCACCAAGGAGTCATGCGACTTCAGGGACAGCTACGACGAGTTCCGAGAGGCGGGGTTTGAGATCGTGGGGGTCAGTCCGGACGCACCGGATCGCAACCGGAAGTTCAAGGAGAAGGAGGGATTGACTTTCGACCTCCTCTCCGACGAGGACCACAGGCTGGCCTCGAAGCTGGGAGCGTTTGGTGAGAAGAAGCTCTACGGCAAGACCACCCAGGGTCTGATCCGATCGACATTCGTCATCAACGAGTCGGGCGAGGTGGAGAAGGCCTACCGGAATGTGAAGGCGACCGGCCATGTCGCCAGGGTCAAAGCCGACCTGCTCGGTTGAACCGTCTACCCCTCCGGGAGAAGGGCTTTGATCAGGGCGTGGTTGCCCTCACCACCGAGACCCCGGTCCTGAAGCTTGTTGTACATCTCGTGGATCATCGACACGCCCCTGAGTGAGAGCCCCAGTTCGCTGGCAGCCTCGAGCACGATGCGCAGGTCCTTCTGCTGGAGGTCAATGGTGAACCCCGGATCCCAGTGACCGGCGATTATCTGGGGACCCCGGTTGGAGAGCATCCAGGAGCCGGCGGCGCCACCTTCGACTGCTGCCAGTGTGGTGCTGAGATCGAGTCCGGCGGCATCGGCGAGGACCAGGGCTTCGGAGACGGCCAGGGCGTTGAGCACCACCAATACCTGGTTGACCGCTTTGACCATCTGACCCGAACCCGGAGTATCCCCCACGTGGACGACCGATCGGGAGTAGGCCTCCATGTACGGTCGGGCACGCTCCAGTTGGGATGGTTCTCCACCGGCCATCACCGCCAGTGTCCCGTTGACCGCACCCTCCGATCCACCCGAAACGGGTGCGTCCACCCAATGGACTCCGGTCTCGCTGGTGCGGGTGGCGAACTCCCGGGTGGCAGACGGTGAGATGGTGGAGTGGTCCACGATCAGCGATCCGGGGGCCAGGCCGTTGATCAGCCCGCTCTCGCCGAAGACGACCTGTTCGACATCGGGAGTATCCGAGACACAGATGAAGACGATGTCTGTGGTCAACCCGAGTGCGGCCGGGGTGGTCGCCACGGTCGCACCCAGACCCTCAGTCTTTGAGGCCGTCCGGTTCCAAACAGTCAGGGGATGACCGGCTCGAATCAGATTGGCGGCCACTCCCCGCCCCATCAGTCCGAGTCCGACGAATCCAAGAGAGGTCATGAGGCTGACACCATATCCGTTGGCCGACTTCTGCTAAACCCACGGCCATGGCACACGATCGACTCGACCGGGCACTCATGGCCGAACTCGAGGACCTGCGGGATGCGGGGACCGCCAAAGGGCAGGAGAAGGTGATCACCGGGGTGAGCCCGGCCACCGGGACCAGGGGTCCCAGATACAGGTTGGAAGGATCGGACCTCGACTTCGTGCGGATGAACTCGAACAGCTATCTCGGTCTGTCCCATCATCCGGAGGTGAAGCGGGCCGAGGAGGAGGGGACCGCCCGGTTCGGTGCAGGTCCCGGCGCGGTGCGCTTCATCTCCGGGACCTACCGCCCGCACCTCGATCTGGAGGACCGCCTCGCCTCGTTCCACGGGAGGGAGGCCGCAATTGTCTACTCATCGGCCTACGCCGCAGTGGTCTCGACGCTCATGTCCCTGGTTACCAACGGCACCGCCATCCTCTCCGACGAGTTGAACCACAACTGCATCATCAACGGGATGCGGATGACCCGACCGGCGATGAGGGAGGTCTATCCGCACCTCGACTACGAGGCTCTTGATCGGCGCCTCGGTGAATTGGAAGGATCCGTCGAACGGGTTTTGGTGATCACCGACGGGGTGTTCTCGATGCGGGGCGACTATGCCGATCTCGCCCGCCTCAACGATGTAATCCGGTCTCATGACGCCCGGTTCGGTGAGAACGTGGCCCTCATCGTCGACGACTCCCATGGTGTGGGTGCGTTCGGCGCCGGCGGTAGGGGGACCGAGGCCCTGACCGGAGGCGAGGCCGACGTCCTGATCGGCACATTGGGGAAGGCGTTCGGGGTCAACGGCGGATACGTCGTCGGAACCCACACGCTGGTGTCCTATCTGCGCGAGAAGGGTCCGATGTACATCTACTCGAACCCGATCACCGCAGGGGAGGCGTCGGCGGCGACGGCGGCGGTCAACATCGTCGACTCCGAGGAGGGCGCCGCCCTGCTCGATCATCTGGCAGGGATGACCAACCGATTCGAGGAGGGACTGGTGGCCGCCGGTTTCGAAACGATCAGTGGCCCCCACCCGGTGACGCCGTTGATGGTCAGGGACACCGAACGCACCGCCGCGCTGGTGAACCATCTATACGCCAATGGCGTGCTGGCCACAGGCCTCAACTTTCCGGTGGTGCCACACGGCGACCAGTCGATCCGTTTCCAGGTAAACGCAGATCACACCGAAGGCGACATCGACTACGTGCTGGAGACTCTCGGTCGTTTTCGGGTTAACAGCCGGTGATCGGGGAGCTATCCGCCTGATTGTCGACCTCGATCGACCAGCTGGCGTCGCCGGTCTGTGAATTGGCGAGGACATCGAGTCGGTAGCGACCGATCGGCCCCAAGTCGGCGACCTTGACACTGAAGGTGGATTCGAGTGTCGTTTGGTAGACCACGCAACCGGAGGCATCGAAGGCGATTACCGATACATCCCAAGTGCGGTCGAAGAACAGGCTGAGGGGGAATGCCTCGCTATGGGGATAGGTGTTCCGCTCGACATTGTCACCTTCAGAGCAGACTCCTGCGTCGGGACCGGTCAGACACCAGGCAAACGCCTCGACGAGATCCCTGCCGTGTTCACCGACGGTGATCATGGCAGGCGGAGCCGCGGAGTTTCCGTCACCCCTCATCTCGGGTGGGACTGACGGTGCAATCTCCCCCTGACCACCGATGATCCTCAATCCTCTTGCAACCCCCTCGCCCTGGAGGGGGGCGGAGGAGTACATCAATAGCACGAAAGCGACGAGCAAGGCGGCGACGTAGCCGATCACATATTTGGCCATTACGTCTCTTCGACGATCACAAGGACCGTTCCGGTTTCCACCTGTTCTCCAACATGGTGTCTGACTTCGGTAACGGTGCCGGCGTACGGGGCACGGAGGCTGTGTTCCATCTTCATTGCCTCGAGTACGACCAGGACCTGGCCTTCCCTCACGGCATCTCCCGGCTGTACCTCGACCCGCACAATCACCCCCGGCATCGGAGCATGTAGTGAGCCGCGGTCATCCTCAAGACTGGCGACCTTGAAACGGGGACTCTCGTCGAGTCGGGCCGAACCTTGATCCGAGTCCACATACCTTGTGGTGCCATACCGGGAAATCTCGAGACTGTGCTCCTCATCGTCGGAGACAAGGACGACGCGGTCGGGGGATACCCCGACTACCCGCACACCGTCTTCGAGGTGGATCCCATCCCGTCCCACCCGATATCCGATGCGATGCTCTCCGTGGTGTCCGATATAGGTCCGGTAGGTGAACCCTGCCGACAGGTTCCGCCAACCGGCCGGGATCGACATGAGGACCGGCGCCCGGTCCCTGGCGAAGACCATGTCTGCCAGAGCAGCCGCGGTCGCGGCACGTCTCTCACCTTCGGCGTCGAGCAGGGGCTGGCTCAGGTGCCGGGGGTCGTTCCGTTCCAGAAACCGGGTGTCGGTCTCCCCGGAAAGGAACTCTTCATGCTGCAGGATCCTCACCAGGAGGTCCCGGTTGGTGGTGGGGCCGTGAATCCGGGCACGGCGCAGGGCTGAAGCGAGGAGGCCAGCCGCGGCTTCCCGCGTCGGTGCATGGGCGATCACCTTGGCGATCATCGGGTCGTAGTGGACCGACACCACCGATCCGGCCTCGACTCCCGAGTCCACCCGGAGACCCCCGGTCAGGTCGAAATCGATCCGCTCCACCCGACCGGTTGACGGAACGAACCCGTTCACCGGAT
>CAYNSP010000122.1:0-4296 GCA_964400035.1 uncultured Acidimicrobiaceae bacterium
CGAGGATTTCCATCAGCCCTGACGAAACTCGCGGACGGTCGGGTCCGTTAAACGAAATGAGGATAGTTGACCGCTGGCCGGGCATAGTAACTACAAGAGTAAGCGGGAATCGGAATTGGCCTGGAATCCAGCGCAAGAAGGCCGTTACCATCGCGGTTTCATCCATTCATCGGAGGCTTTACGTGTCTGCCAATTCGTTCCGGCTACCCCGCCACCAGATCCCCGATCATTACGACATCCACCTGGACCTGGATATCGAGACCTTCACCTTCGAGGGGCAGGTCGGGATCGACCTGGGGATCACCGAGAGGACCGATCAGATCACCCTCAACTCGGCTGAGATCGAGATCGACAGTGCAAGCCTGGGTGACATCGCGATCACCGATATCAGCTACGACACCGAGTTCGAGCGTGCCACGTTGACCCTGGAACGGGAGGTCGACCCCGGTGACTACCGGCTTGAGATCAGCTACCGGGGTCTGATCAACGACCAACTGAGGGGTCTCTACCGGGCCACTTTCAAGGACCGCGACGGGGTCGAGCACACCTTCGCCACCTCCCAGTGCCAGTCGACCGACGCCCGACGCATCTTCCCAGGCTGGGATGAGCCCGATTTCAAGGCCACTTTCCAGACCGCCATGGTCGTCCCCGCAGGGTTCGAGGCCTACTCCAACGCGGCCGAGATCGAACGGATCGACCGGGGCGAGAAGGTCGAGTTCCGCTTCGGTCGCACCATGAAGATGTCCACCTACCTGCTGGCGTTCATCGCTGGCCCCCTGGAGGCAACCGAGCCCGTGGTGGTGAGGGGCACACCGATCCGGATCATCGTCCCGAAAGGCAACCTCCATCTCACCGATGTGGCGATGGAGAACGCCATCTTCTGTTTCGAGTTCCTCTCCGACTACTACGGGATCCCCTACCCGGGCGACAAGCTCGACCACGCCGCCATCCCCGATTTCGCCGCTGGCGCAATGGAGAACGTCGGTCTGATCACCTACCGGGACACCCTCCTCATCATCGACCCGGAGAAGGCGAGTCAGGCGGAACTGCAGAACTCGGTGGATGTGATCGGTCATGAGATCGCCCACCAGTGGTTCGGGAACCTGGTGACCATGGCCTGGTGGGAGGGAGCGTGGCTCAACGAGGCATTTGCCTCCTTCATGGAGATGAAGGCGACCGATGCGATGCACCCGGAGTGGAAGCGCTGGTTGAGCTTCGCCAACATCGAGGTCCCCTGGGCGATGAACACCGACCAGCTGGCCAGCACCCGACCGATCGAGTTCGAGGTGAATGCGCCGGAAGAAGTCGACCAGATGTTCGACGCCATCACCTACGGAAAGGGCTCGGCGGTCCTCCACATGATCGACGAGTTCATGGGCGTCGAGAATTTCAGGACCGGTGTCGGGCGCTACCTGCGCAAACATGCATACGCCAACACCGTCACCGGTGACCTCTGGGAGGGTCTCGACAGCGCCTCCGAGTGGCCGGTCTCCGAGATCATGGACACCTGGGTGTACCAGCGTGGTTTTCCACAGATCGACGTGACCCGGGTCGGCAATGGGATCCGGCTCTCACAGCGTCGGTACATGGCCATTCCCGACGAGTCCGACACCACCATCTGGAAAGTCCCGATCCAGCTTCGAGGCTCGTTGGGTGGGGAGATGATCCATCAGAAGATCCTCCTCAGTGATGACGAGATGGTGGTCGAGTTCGATGGGGACATCGATTGGCTTGTCGCCAACGGGGGCGGGCATGGCTTCTACCGGACCAACTACTCCGAAGAGCTGTTCAGCGCCCTGCTCGACCACATCGACGATCTCAACGACATCGAGCGGTACACCCTCGTCGCCGACACACTTGCGTTCGTGCGCAACGGTCAGGCGAACTCCGACAGCTTCCTCGACCTGGTGTCCCGTTTCGACAACGAGCGGGAGCAGGCGATCTGGTCGGTGATCACCGGGGGCCTCGGCCTTCTCGAGCACCACGCCCTCGACGAGGTTGCCAGACCCGGATTCAAGGAGTTCGTGGTCCGGTTGGTCGGGCCGGCGTTGGAACGTCTCGGATGGGAACCTCGATCCGAGGACACCGATCTCGATCGGAAACTGCGTGGCGATCTGATCGCAACCATGGGTGTCCTGGGTGAAGATGAGTCGACCATCGAGAGGTGTCGGGAGATCGTCACCGAGGTCCTGGGCGGGGGTTCGGTCGACCCCGAGGTAACCACTGCCGCCCTGGTGGTGAGCGCCCGCCATGCCGACGCCGGGATGTACGAGACGCTCTGGAAGGCATATCAGGAGGCCTCCACGCCCCTCGACCAGCGGCGCTACCTCCAGGCCACAGCCAGAGTGCCCGTCCCCGAACTGGCGATCTCGACGCTCGACAAGGTGGTCGATGGCGACATCCGCAACCAGGATGCGTTCTGGGTGTTTACCTTCCTGCTTGGCGGTAAGGGGGGCCCCGAGGTCTGGGACAACGCAGCGTCGAGGTGGGATGCCATTCTGGAGCGGATGCCCGGTATGACCCGGCTCAGGGTTGCCGAGGGCATCCCGGCTCTCTCCCAACCGGGCGTGGCCACACGGGTCAGGGCGTTCCTCGCCGAGCACCCGGTCCCCGAGGCCACCCGACCCATCGAGCAGAACCTCGAGAAGCTCGAGGCGAACGTCAAGCTCCGCGAGAGGGAGACTGCGGTCCTGACCAAGTACTTCTCCTGATCGAGTAGCAAAGAAAAGGGCCCCCGGTTCGGGGGCCCTTTTCAATAGGTTGGTACGTCGACTACCGGAGTTCGACAGTAGCGCCGGCGGCCTCGAGGGCCTCCTTCGCCTTGTTCGCGGTGTCCGGGTCGGCGGCCTCGAGAACGGTCGCCGGAGCGCCGTCGACCAGATCCTTGGCCTCCTTCAGCCCGAGGCTGGTGAGCCCACGGACTTCCTTGATGACCTGGATCTTCTGGGCACCGGCCGAGGTGATGACGACATCGAACTCGTCCTTCTCCTCAGCGGCCGCAGCGGCACCACCGTCACCGGCAGCAGCGGGAGCGGCTGCCATGGCCACGGGGGCTGCGGCGGTTACATCAAAACGCTCCTCGAAAGCATCAAGGAATTCCTTGAGCTCGAGGACCGTCATCGACTCGAAGTGCTCGAGCAGCTTCTCTGTCGTCAATTTGGCTGTAGCCATTTCTTCATTCCTCCTCGGCCGCGGCGGCCGTGGTCTCGGTGGGTTCGTCAGTGGCAGGAACGTCCTCGGTGGCCTCCTCGGCAGGTTCGTCATCCACTGCGGTGGCTTCCGCAGTGGTGTCGTCTGCCGGCACAGCCTCTGTCACCTCTTCGGCGGCTGATGGTGCTGCCTCGGGGGCGTCGTCGGTGGCGGCCACTTCGGTCGCTTCGGCCTGGCCGGCCGGAACGAACTCACCCTGGTTCTTCTTGTCCAGGAGTTGACTGAACATCGATGCTGCGTCGCGGGTGAACGAGGCGAACATGCCTGCTGCCTTCGCAAGGGGCGCCTTGGCGGCCCCGGCGATCTTGGCGAGCAGGACTTCCCGCGGCTCGATCTCGGCGAGCTTGGAGACCTCCTCAGGGGTGAGGATGTTCCCCGACAGGTACCCGGCCTTGAGGACAAGGACATCATGCGACTTGGCAAATTCCTTGAGCGCCTTGGCCGTTGCGACCGGATCGCGGTTGGCAAAAGCCAGTGCGGTCGGGCCGAGGAGGTACTCGTCGAGACCTTCCACACCGGCGTCAGCCGCGGCGAGTTTGGCCAGGGTCATCTTCACGACCTTGTACTCGCCTCCGCTGTCCCGCAGGGCCTTGCGCAGGTCCTGTACGGCCTTCACGCTCAACCCGCGATACTCGGTGAGGAACACCGCTTCGGCGTTCTCCAGCTTCTCTCGAATGTCAGCTACTGCTTGGACCTTTTCTGGTCTTGGCATTCGTGCTTCTCCCTAGAAAATCAACTAACCCCTCGGCAGAAGACGAGGGGCTTCGAGAAGCCAACCTGCGCTGGTGGGCGATGCCCCTTAGGTGGTTACGCCAGCGGTCTTCGGCCGGAGGATTGGAGTTGCAAGGGCGATTGTATCGGGATGGTGACGTTGAGCAACCCGGTGGGTCCAGCGCCCGGTCAGAACGCGAAGAATGCGTCCGAATTCTTCCAGTTTTTCCCTGGACACCCCAGGTCTTAGTTGCCACACTAGATGGCGTTGACAACAGGGGGTTTCCGTGAAATCGGGCGAGACAGCTGACCGCCCTTGCCCGATCTCAGGACCCGTAATGAGGGCCGCGACGCTGAAGGGAGACCAGCCCCTAC
>CAYNSP010000123.1:0-4273 GCA_964400035.1 uncultured Acidimicrobiaceae bacterium
GGCGTGGTTCGGTGCCAACCTGGCGGAACGGGAAGTCCAATCGCAGTGGCTGGCGATTGCCGCTGCGATTGCTCTCGCTCTCACGGTGTGGGTGGGGGCGGCCGTGATTGCCCGCCGCGCCGATTAGAAGCCGAAGCTCTGCTGGCCCGAGCTGATCTCTACCGGTGTCGGCCGCGGCTGGCGCTTCTTGGGCTCGGGGTATAGCCGCTGATATCTGTCGACCAGTTGAGGGCTATCGGATGCCAGCCAGTTCAGGTAATGCTCACGCATCCCACGGAGATGGAGGTCGACCTTGTGACACCACCGCGCGCCAGCATTCCGTGCACCCCTGCGAACCGCCCGGATCTGATCCGGGTGATCGGAGATGCCGGGCAGAAGCGGTGCCATCATCACCCCACCGGACACTCCGGCGTCACGGAACTTCTCCAGAGCATCGAGACGCTTCTGCGGGTGGGGCGTGCCCGGTTCAGTCCGTCGCCACACTTCGTCGTCGAGGGTCGCCACCGAGAACGAAACGGAGACATCTGCCCGCTTCGAACCTTCGACTATCAGGTCGAGGTCCCGGAGGACGAGGGGAGACTTGGTCAGGATGGAGAAGGGGTTGGAACGCTCGACCAGTACCTCGAGGATCCCCTTGGTGAGTCGGTACTTCCCTTCGGCAGCCTGGTACGGGTCGGTGTTGGTACCCATGGCGATAGGGGCTCCCGCCCATCGGGACGGTGAGGTTTCGACCTTGACCAGGTCGACCGCGTTGATCTTGACCACGATCTGGGTGTCGAAATCGGAGCCTACGTTGAAGCCGAGATAGTCGTGGGTGGGACGGGCAAAGCAGTAAACACAGGCGTGGCTGCATCCCCGGTAGGCATTGATGCTGTAATCGAACCAGGGCGTGCCGCGCCGCGGTTCACTGATGATGGTGCGGGCCTCGACCTCGTGGAAAGTGAGACCGGTGTACGCGCCTCTACCGACCACCCTCTTCCCGCTCTCGAAGAGGACACCCTGTCCGTCCTCCGGCTGCTGCCAGCGAAACATCCCGTCACCATAGTCGAACAAATGTTCGAGTGTGGACTGCTGGTCAGTCGTTCGTGGTGAACCACTGCGGGGCGTGGATCACATCGAATCGGTTTCCCTCGGTGTCCTCGAGCACGACCCAATCGGCACCCTCGGGGTATCGGTTCCAGTCGATGTGTCTGGCCCCTAAGGAGACGAGACGTTCGATCTCGGCCTGTTGATCGTCGGCATACAGGTCAAGATGCATCCTTGGTGGATAGCTGTGGGGGGCCGGGCGTTGGTCGAGGGCGATGGACCCTCCTGTCTCTCCTGGCGGCGGGTCAAGGATCACCCAATCCTCCCGGGCCGGACTCCTCTCGACATACCCGAGGGCGGCCTTCCAGAAAGCCATGGCCCTCTGTAGGTCTTCGACAACCAGCACGGTGGTACCAACGGTGATCATCCGCCGGATTGTCGCGCGAACGCCGGTTAGAGGAGCCGGTAGATCCGTTTGAGACTTTCGAGTTCTTTGTCAGGGTCGAACTCCACCGGCCCGAGCAATCCGGTGGACACGTCGCACACCCACCCGTGGACCCCGAGTCGACCCGCCAGATATGCGTTCTGAACAGCCGGGGACTTGAGCACGTTGATGCATTGCTCCCGAACGTTGAACTCGACCAGACGTCGCATCCTCAGTTCCTCGTCCTCGATGGCGTCGAGTTCGGTGCTATGGAGCCGGTACACGTCCCGGATGCTGCGCAGCCAGGGATTGATGATCCCGAGGTCACGGGGCTGCATGGCTGCGGCGATACCACCGCAGTAGTAGTGGCCGCAGACGATCACGTTCTCAACCTGGAGCTGCTCGACGGCGTAGTCGATCACCGCCATGGCGCTCAGGTCGAGTGCGGAGACCATGTTGGCGATGTTGCGCATCACGAATACCTCACCCGGTCCGGCTCCCATCATCTCCTCGGCGGTCACCCTGCTGTCAGAACAGCCGATGTAGAGGACCGTGGGTTTCTGTCCCCGGGTGAGCCGCTCGAAGAACTCAGGATCGGCTTCGAGTCGTGATGCTGCCCACGCCCGGTTGTTTCTGAGTATCTCAGCTAGACCCATTGCTGGCCGGGAGGGTAGGCGTCGGGACCTGGAGAGGGGCGATCCGAGAAGGCGAACCCATCAGGCCGGTGGCGTTGCTGGCGGGCGCCTTCGGGACATCCGTCGGATCAGTTGCGGGACCTTGTAGAGGATGTAAGCCACCGCCACCACGACGACCAGAGCCGTAATGATCGGGATTGCGATGGCGAGGAAGGAGAGACCCACCGACCCTGCGGTCTCGGTCGCGCTCACCGCCGGATTGGCCATGCCCACTGTCGTCGCTGTCGAGGCCGCTCTGGCCGCCACCGTCGTGCCCTGGATCACCGCCGCTGTCCCACCCCCGGCGATGATGGCAAGGGACCATGTCCAGAGCGGGGACATGTCCGTCAGCACCGAGCCCATCACGAGGGTTCCCGCCAGGGCGGCTGCGGGGGTGGCCACCGTGTCCAACAGATTGTCGACGAAGGGTATGAGATACCCGGAAACCTCGAAGATGGCGGCGACGAGGAATGCGATCGTCGCTCCGGTCGAGCCAACCCACTCCAGGTCGGGTTGGAGGGTGACGAAGTCGAAACGAGCGGCGAGGTTGAGGACCAGCAGCGGAATGAAAACCCTCAGCCCGGTGGCGGCGGCCAGCCCGAATCCGAGACAAACACTGGCGAAGATCTCCAACCGCTCTCCTGTCGTTACCCCTGAGGCTACCCGTGGCACCCGGTTCACATAAGGAGGCCGCCGGGACGTATGGTTCGGCCTATTAGAAGGGCGGTCCGATTGGATGATGTGAATGGGTGACTTCTGGGTCGCCTTCGGTGTCGCCTTCGCCGCCGAACTGGGGGACAAGAGCCAGTTGATCGCCCTCGGCTTCGCCACCAGATACCCGGCGTGGAAGGTCCTGGTCGGAATTTCGGCGGCGACCGCCCTGGTCCTCGGAGTATCGGTGGCGATCGGCCGGTTGGTCGCGGTCAACCTTCCCGGCCGTGTCACCGGTTTCATCGCAGGAGTCCTCTTCCTGGTCTACGCCGTCCTGGCTCTCAGGGGGTCGGGCGCTGACGAGGAGTCCGAGCCTGAGCCGAAGAGGTGGGCCGGGCTACCGATCCTGATGGTGGGTGTCAGCTTCCTCCTCGCCGAGCTCGGCGACAAGACCATGCTGGCGACATTGACCCTGGCCAGCCAGCAGGCCTGGCTCCCCACCTGGTTGGGGGCCAGCCTGGGAATGATCTCGCTCAATGCCATCGCCGTCCTGGTCGGCAACCGGATGGGAGCGCGGCTTCGGGAGCGGACGCTGTCGGTTGTATCGGCCGCCCTGTTTGCCATTGTCGGCGTGGCCTTGATCGTCGAAGCCCTCACCCGGTGAGCCGATATTCGGTCGGAAGCGTGACCGTCGAGGGTTAGCGTGGGCCTATGCCCCCAGAACTCATTGCGGTGCGATTCGAGGTCCCCAACCCGGGCGAGGTGGCTGAATTCTGGTCGCGGATGTTGGGGCGGGAGATCAGCTGGGATCCCGACGGTCCGCTGGTGGTGGGCAGCGAGCGACAGATCGGTCTCCGGTTCGTCCCGCTCGTCGCGGATGCATTGCCGGGACCGAATCCGGTCCATCTGCATCTCACCACTGTCGATCTGGATGACCAGCGCACCACAGTGGATCGTGCGGTCCGCCTCGGTGGTCGGATCATCCGTCAGGGCCCCGAGTATGAGCATGTGGTGATGGCCGATCCGGGTCGGAACGAGTTCTGTGTCATCGAACCCGACAACCAGTTCCTGGCTGGCACGGGTTTCCTCGGCGAAGTCACCTGCGAAGGAACACCCGCTGTCGGTCTGTTCTGGCGTGAGGTCCTCAGCTGGGATCTGGTGTGGGAGCGGGACCTACAGACCGCGATACAGTCGCCCCTGGGTGGCACCAAGCTCTCATGGGACGTCAGGTCCCCGGACCGCCCCTACGGCAGCCGAACCCAGACCTTTGAACTGGAAGCCCCGGACGTTGCCCGGGAGGCGAAACGTTTGGTGGAGTTGGGTGCGGCCGAATCGAACCGTTTCGAGGATGGAATACGACTCGCCGATCCGGACGGAAAGCCGTTCCTGCTCCGTCAAGCCGGCACCTGAAAAGCAGCCGGAACCTCAGGGGAGAGAGTTGTCTCCGGCTGCTTTCCAGTGTGCTCGGGTTCTACCGGTTCCCCCTGCCCTTACCGGC
>CAYNSP010000124.1:0-4077 GCA_964400035.1 uncultured Acidimicrobiaceae bacterium
GGTCTTCTCGGAGCCACCGGGGTGAGAGTGACCGGAACCGATCTCGCCGGCGCCGTTGACATCCTGGCGGCGGCGGGTCTCGAGACCATCGAAGACAGCAGAGGCCTCCTGGTCTCCACCACGGACGGCTCCCGGGTGATCCGGACACTGGCGGCCGCCGGGATCTATCCCGAAGAAGTCAAACAGGAGAGGAACTCACTGGAACGGGCCTTCCTCGGTTTGACCAATAGTGAGGGACCGGAATGAGTCTGATCCACGCCGAGTACCTCAAGCTGAGCCGTCGGAAGCTCTACCCGATAATGCTCATCTTCCTGATAGCCCTCGCCGCACTGCTGGCCTTCTTCTTCCTGATCTTCGCCCAACGTTGGCCGGATCTGGCGGAAGGGGTCCCGGTGATACCCAAACCGACCGCGTATGTCTTCGGTGCCCAACAGGTTGCCACCCAGACCTGGTTCCCGATGATCCTCGGAGTCGTGATCCTCGGGGGTGAGCTGGCCTCGACGGTGTGGGCGACATCTTTGACCCGGGAGCCGTCAGTGGTGAAACATGTCCTGGCCCGACTGCTCGTGTTCACGGTGGCGGGATGGCTCGGCTTTGTGATCGGGACCGCCTTTTGGGCGGGGATGGCTCATTTCTGGGCTGCCGGTAGCGGGGGCTTGACCATCAGCGAATGGCTCGACATCGGCTGGCGGCTAGGCGCGGTTGCCCTGGTCTGGACTTCACTCGGGCTGGGTGCGGTCGCCTTGATCCGATCGGTGGGCCCGGCGATCGGTGCGGTGATCGGTTTCCTCTTTCTGGACCAGATCCTCGGATTCTGGGTGACCTACGCCGACATCTCGCTCTACGTCGCCACCATGGCTCTGTTCGGCAACTTCCTCGAGGGGGCCACCGGATCACTATTCCCCGGTGGGGACATGGGCGCCGGTCATGCAATGGTGGTGATCGCAGGATGGACCGCGCTCGGTCTGGCGCTCACCTGGTTCGGTCTACGACGCCGCGACGCCTGAGCTAACGACCTTTCCAGTCAGGCTTCCGCTTCTCGACGAATGCGATGACGCCCTCGGCGGCGTCTTCGGTGCCCCAGACGACTGCCTGGGATTGGCCTTCGAGGCTCAGCGCCGTGGAGAACCCCGACTGGAACGACGCATTGAGACCCTGTTTGGCGAACATCTGGGCCAGAGGAGCGCCCTCGAGGAATCGACGGGCGACACGATCCGCCGCTTCGTTCAAGACATCCGGTTCGACCAGTTCCATGACCAGACCGATGGCAAGGGCTTCAGGGGCTTCGACCATCCGACCTGAGAGAGCGAGTTCCTTGGCGCGTTGCAGTCCGACGATCCGGGGCAGGAGCCAGGTCCCGCCGAAGTCAACGGTGAGGCCTCTCCGGACGAAGATCTCCGAGAAGCGTGCCCGGGTGGTGGCGATAACCACATCACATCCGAGGGCCAGGTTCATCCCGGCGCCCACGGCGACACCATCGACGGCAGCGATGGTGGGTTTGGTAAGTCGGTGTAGGGCGGTTGCGGCCTCACCGACCAGTTTCATCCGCTCGGTCCGCTGGGCTACTCCGACCATGTCGCTGACCCTCGACGGATCGAGGTCTGCACCGGAACAGAAGTTTCCGCCCGCACCGGTGATCACCAGCACCCGGGCCGGCGATGATTCGAAGTCGAGGAATGCGTCGCGGAGATCCCTCCAACCGTCGAACGGGACCGCGTTCTTGCGTTCCGGGCGGTTCAGGGTCAGCCAACGGATGCCGTCGGACTCGTCGGTGTTGATCCAGGTCACGATGTGAATGTAGACAGCCATCCGCTTCGGGTACCGTCTCCACCATGGGTTTCAATCCATTCCGTGAGCACCAGAAGTCGACGCTCGACGTCGTCCTGGTGGTGCTCGGGATACTGGCGACCGTGGCGGTGATCGTATGGGCGGTATACCCGAGATAACCGTCACCCCGGTGCAGCCCTATCAGGCCCGCAAGGAGTACACCTGCCCGGGTTGTCAGAGCAGCATCCCGGTGGGCGCATACCACCTGGTGGTGGTCCCTACCGACGCCCCGGATCTGCGTCGCCACTGGCACCGGGGGTGCTGGTTCAAGGAGCAGCGGCGGGTCCAGGGAAGGGAGCCGACCCCCTAGAACTGACCCCGGCGTTTTCGTATGGTCGGCACATGTATGCGGCGACCACATCGGTGGCGCTGATCGGGGGAGAGGCGAAGCGGGTAGAAGTCCAGGTCCACGTCGGCGGCCAGAAGGAATCGTTCAGACTCAGCGGGCTCCCCGACACCGCAGTGAGGGAGGCCAAGGAGAGGGTGCGTGCTGCCCTTGCCTCTACGGGTGTTCGGATCCCCAACCGGAGAATTACCGTCAATCTCTCGCCGGCTGACATTCCGAAGGCAGGCACCGACTTCGACCTTCCGATAGCGATCGGCTTGCTCGCCGCCAGCGGTCAGGTGCGGGGTCTCCAACAGGCTGTCGTGGTTGGCGAACTTGCCCTCGACGGGTCGGTCCGTGCCGGATTGGGCAGCCTTGGTGCCGCAGTCCTTTCGGCACGGTCAGGCAGACCGTGTGTCGTCGCCAGGTCGGTCGCCTCCAGAGCCGCGGTTGTGCCCGGGTCGAAGGTGTTCGGCGTGAAGACGTTGGCCGAAGCGATCGAGGTATTGCGTGACGGCGGTGGCTCGTTGGTGGCTCCGGTCGCTGCCGGCGAACCCGAGGATGTCCCCGATCTGGCCGACGTCCAGGGCCAACCGGTGGCCCGTAGGGCGCTGGAGATTGCCGCAGCCGGTGGGCATCACCTTCTCCTCTACGGGCCGCCCGGCGGTGGCAAGACGATGCTGGCGCGGCGTCTTCCCGGGATCCTGCCTCCGCTCGATGATGAAGCAGCCGTCGAGGTGGCCCTGATCCACAGCGCCGTGGGCTTGCGCAACACTCTGAGCCGGGTCCGTCCTTTCCGTTCCCCCCACCACACTGCTACCAGGGCTGCCCTGGTCGGGGGCGGCAGTGGCATGCCGGTGCCCGGTGAGGTCAGTTTGGCCCACCACGGCGTCCTTTTTCTCGATGAGCTGGCCGAGTTCCCCCGCGGGCATCTCGACACCCTGCGACAACCCCTCGAGGACGGGTTCGTCACCGTGGCCCGGAAGGGCCGGACCCTCCGGTTCCCGTCGAAGTTCCATCTGGTGGCTGCGTCCAATCCGTGTCCGTGCGGCTGGAGCGGCGATGGAAAACGTCCCTGCTTGTGCGGTCCGTCTCAGGTGATGAGATACCGGCAGCGTGCCTCGGGGCCGCTGCTCGATCGGATCGACCTGATGGTGAAGGTGGCCCGGGTCGAATCGATGTCCCTCGACTCGAGTTCCGAGGAAGGCTCGGCTGCGGTCAGAAGCCGGGTTCTGGCAGCCACCCGATTCTCAGGGGACGGACCGCTCGCCGACCCGGCGCGACGGTTGATCATCAGTGCGCTCGAAGCTGGCAAGATCACGGCTCGTGGCGCGGCTCGGCTCCGTCGGGTGTCGCGGACCATCGCCAACCTCGCAGCCTCCGGACCGGTCGAGGAAGACCATGTTGCGGAGGCGATGGCGTTGAGGGTGGAGTGGTGATCCATCATGTTGAGCCCGGCGATCCTCTGTATCCGGTCGGTCTCAATGACCTCGAAGAACCACCGGCCTTCTACCTGCTGGGAACACTCACCACGGCACCCGGCGTGGCCGTGGTGGGGACCCGGCGTTGTACCGGTTACGGGTCGGGGCTTGCGGAGGCATTTGGCAGGGCGATAGCCACGGCGGGCTGGACCACGGTGAGCGGTCTGGCGCGGGGTATCGATTCGGCGGCTCACCGGGGCGCCGTGGCGGTTGGAGGGCACGCGGTGGCGGTTCTGGGGTCGGGGGTCGATGTCTGCTACCCGGCGGAGAACCGACGTCTTTACGACACGATTCTGGAGACCGGGGGAGCGATCCTCTCCGAGTATCCGCCGGGTACGCCGCCGGACCGATGGCGATTCCCGGCGCGCAACCGGCTGATAACCGCCCTCTCGGCCGCGGTGGTGGTGGTCGAAGCCGCCGCCACCGGTGGGGCTCTGATCACCG
>CAYNSP010000125.1:0-4070 GCA_964400035.1 uncultured Acidimicrobiaceae bacterium
CCACTACGTCCAGATGATCGCCGCCGACAGGCTCAACCCGTGGACGGTCTACCCCGTGGGGACCGATCCATTGACCATGCAGGTCACTGACCGTGCCACCGCCCCCGGTGAGGAACGTGTCGTCCGTGAGGCCGACGGTGTCCACGTCTACATGACCGCCCGTCGCTCGACGTTCACGCCCGACGTGATTCGGGTACGTGAAGGCGAGAAGGTGTTCATGCATGTCACCAACATCGAGACCGCCCGCGACGCCACCCATGGCTTTGCCATCCCGGCGTACAACCTGCAGGCGAGCCTAGACCCCGGGGAAGTGGTGACCCTCGAGTTCGTAGCGGACAAGAGTGGCCCGTTCGCCTTCTACTGCACCGAGTTCTGCTCTGCCCTCCACCTGGAGATGCAGGGTTGGCTCCTGATCGAACGCTGATCGTGCAGGAACACACCTATCCAGAAAGAGAGACAGATTGATGAGAACCAGAAAGATGGCACTCCTCCTGGTGGTTGCCTTTGCGGTGGCCGCCTGCGGGGGCAACGGTGGCGATGGGACCACCACGACCCTGGCCGGCACCACCACCTCCCCGGGCACCGAGATCACGGTCCGGGCCACCGAGTTCATGTTCGACCCCAACGACTTCGACGTTGCGGCAGGGACCCCGATCACGTTCGTGCTCGTCAACGAGGGGGTCCTCGAACACGACTTCACCATCGAGGAGATCAACCTGAAGATCGAAACCCTTGTTGGTGAGACCAAAGAGGAGACGGTCACCATCCCCGCCGGGGACTACGTGATCTTCTGCTCGGTCCCGGGGCACCGTGAGGCCGGCATGACCGCCACCCTCACCGCCGGTTAGCAGGTGGTGAAGTGATGACAGGGGCGGCGGCGGCGAGCGAAACCTCCGAACGGCGTTCTTCTCCTCGCTGGCCGGTGATCTCTTTCGCCGCCGTCGCCCTGGTCCTTATCGCTTCGTCCTGGTTCCTACCCCTCTGGGGTTCCCGCCTTCTCGCCCCCCAGTATCCGGGCGGTCTCGAAATGGTGGTCTACGGGAATCGGGTCGAAGGCGACCTGGCCGAGATCGACGCACTCAACCACTACATCGGGATGCGTCCGTTCCGTCTCGAAGACTTCCCCGAAGTCTCCCTCTGGCCCCTCGGTGTGATCGCCGCTCTGCTCGCAGTGGTCGTCGCCGCGGTGTGGCCCCGCAGATGGTCGGGACGGGCCGCCCGCATCTTCCTCTGGGTGTTCCCCCTCTCCGTCCTCGCCGTCATCCAGATCCGGCTCTACCAGTACGGACACGACCTCGACCCCGCTGCCGCTTTCCGACTTGACGGGTTCACCCCCAAGGTGATCGGTTCCACCGAAGTGGGGAACTTCACCGCGGCGTCAATGCCCGGGATGGGGGTCTGGGCCCTCCTCCTTGCTGCGGCTCTGATGAGTTACGGACCCCGCCTGGTGAGACGTTTCACCGGCGGGCCAAAGCTTGCGGTTCTGGTCGTGACCCTCGGCCTCGTGGTCGGAGGTGTGGCTGCCCCCGCCAACGCCCAACACGAGCATGAGGGTCACGACCACGGCAACCCGACCGCGCCCTCCTTCACCCCGGTCGACGCCCGGACTCCCCTCACCACGGTGCCGCCCCGACCTGAGTACCACCATCTGTCCGATCTTGGCTCCCTCATCGAGGCCACACCCGACGGGGGAACCCTGACACTTCCCTCCGGGGCCTACCGCGGAGGGGTTGTGATAGACCGGCCCATCACCATCGAAGGGGTCGACTTCCCGGTCATCATCGGGGATCGCACCGGCACCGTGCTCACCATCACCGCCCCAGATGTGGTGATCAAAGGAATTCACGTGACCGGCAGCGGACCCGGTCCCAGTGGAGCACCCGCCGGGATCAAGGTGAGCGGAACCAACGTCACCCTGGAACAGGTCGTGGTCGACGACTCCTACATGGGTATCGCCCTAGACGGCGCCAGCCGGGTCCGCATCTATGACAGTCTCGTCGTCGGCCGTTCCCAGCATGCCGTCGAAGAGGACGGCCATGCCACCTCCTCATCCGGGCACGAGCACCATGCGACCGGCGGTCGTGGCGACGGCATCTCAATATGGAACACCGAAGGAGCCACGGTCCGTGGAACCCTCGTCACCGGGGCCCGCGACGCCGTCTACATCAGCTTCGGTAAAGACATCCTCATCGACCAGAGTCATCTGACCGGGAGCCGTTACGGCGTCCACTCGATGTGGGGTTCGGACCTAGTCATCATCGAGTCCCTGGTCGAGGAGAACCTCTCGGGTCTGGTCCTCATGTACGGGGCGGGGGTCGATGTGGTCCGCAACCAGCTGCGCAACAACCTCTCACCGTCGACCGGGTTCGGGATCCTCGTCAAAGACGTCACCGACGTCGAGTTGGTCCAGAACCTGGTCGTCGCCAACCGGACCGGTATCCATCTCGACGGTCCTGCAGGTGGCACCGAACCGATCCGGGTCACCGCCAACACGGTCGCCGACAACGACTACGGGATGATGCTTTTTCCCTCGGTCAACGCCGTGGTCATGGCCAACAGCTTCGTCGACAACCTGGCTCAGGTGGGTCGGGCGGGTCGGGCACCGGTCGATCAGGTGGTCTGGTCCGACCTCGGATGGGGCAACTACTGGTCCGGGTATCAGGGCTATGACAACGGTCAGGGCAGGGGCACCGTCCCCCATGTGGAAGGCAGCTCGGTCCACCGGGTGCTCTCCAGGGCCCCGATGCTCCGACTCATCGCCGCCAGCCCGGCGATGCGGGTGCTCTCGGTGATGGAGGAGCGGTGGATGCAGACCACCCCCATGGCCATCGACGAGCTTCCACTCCTTACCCCCTTCTCACCTCCGGTCCCCACCCCGGAACCCGAACCTGCCGCCGGGATCATCCTCGGTCTTCTCGCCGCGTTTCTGGTGGCCGGGTCGGGGGGAAGTCTGTTCTCCCTGCGGGGGCGTCGGACACGGATCGCCACATGTGCCGGCACCGACTGTGTGTGTGCGCAGGTCGGGGTTTCGTCGGTCTCCCTGCACACGCAAGGTTCTCTACTTTCGGGGAGGGTGTGATGGTCGAACCGAGACTCAAAGTCGTCGGACTGACCGCCGGATACAAAGACAATCCGGTCCTGTCAGGTCTCGATCTGGAGATACGACCCGGCGAGGTGGTCGTCGTCACCGGGTCCAACGGAAGCGGCAAGTCGACCATGCTGCGGTGTCTTGCCGGATTGATGAGGTTTGAGGGCGTCGTCGAAGTCGACGGCGAACCACTGGCTACCGCCAATCGGTCCAAAGTCGGCTACCTGCCACAACATGTCACCTTTCCGCGGTGGGCTCGAGTCGGCGACGTCCTCAACTATTTCGCCCGGCTCAGGGGGACCGACCCAACGGTCAGCGTTTTCCCTGAGGGGTTCGTACCGGCACAGGCGCAGCCGGTACGAACCCTCTCCGGCGGCCAGCGTCAACGTCTCGCCCTGGCTGTGGCACTTCTCGGCGATCCATCGCTCATCCTGCTCGACGAGCCCGTGGCCTCCCTAGACGACGCCAGTGTTCCATCTTTGATCAAGGTGATCGATCGGGTGGCCGAGTCTGGAGGTTCGGTCCTGGTCACCTCCCCCCGTCATGAGGCGGACAGCTTGGGTCCAGACCGTGTCCTCAGGCTCCAGGGAGGGTTGGTCGTGGGGGGAACGACTGCCCCCTATCCCACGCCCTCCGGCCGTGGGGTCCCCTTCCCCCAAAGCTTCGCCTCGATTGAAGCAGTCGACGCAACCCCCTGCTGTAACGGGATGGTCACAACCCTCCCCACAGCAAGGAAGGTGGAAGCGCCATGACCACACTTGGTGCTGTCGCAGGATGGGAGCGTCGTGGTGCGGTGCGGAACCGTTGGGTGATCATCATCGCCCTCCTCTATACGGCTCTCGCAATCGGAGTCACCCTGGTCAGCCTTCGCTCCATGTCGTCACTGGGTTTGCGTGGGGTCGGGGCGGCGATCGATGGGCTCGTCGGTCTCGCCGTCCTGATCCCGCCACTGTTCGGGATCCTCCTCGGGGGCGGGGCTCTA
>CAYNSP010000126.1:0-4016 GCA_964400035.1 uncultured Acidimicrobiaceae bacterium
TGGTTGTGGTGGTGGTCGGGATGGTGGTTGTAGTCGTCGTGGCCTGAGTAGTCGTCGTACTGGGGCGGGTGGTCGTGGTGGTGGGTGCCGGCGTTGTGGTGCCGGTGGTGGAGGTAGTGCCGCCAGTCGTCGAACTCGATTCCGAGGTGAGGGTGGTTGTGGTTGTGTCCACCACCACGGTGGTGGCAGGAGCTTCAGTTGTGGGTGGCAAACCCTCAGTCGTGGTGACCTGGCCAGGGAAAGTGACCGTAGGCGGGACTGTCGGCTCGGCCGCCGAACCCGGTAGCGAACCTGTCGCCCAGACGATGGCGGCGGCGATCGCGATACCGACGCCGAAGCAGAGGCCGAGAATCGCCGCCCCTGACAGGAGGCGGCTCAGCAATGGTGCGTCAACCTGGGAGCCACGGTCGGAAGGCCGTTCGTCCTTGATCCGGCGAGCAGGCTTGCGCTTGTTCTTCGGTTCGTTCGCAGCCAACTGCTGGGCAATCGCTTTGGCCAGCTCTTCAGGGTTGAGATGTCGACCGAATTGGTTGTTCTGATCTTCCGGCACGTCGCAATACCTCTTCACCACCAGGGCGCGTCAGCACTACACGCGCCCCACTGAGGGAAGTATCGGCGTCCAGGAAGAAGGCTTGAGAAGGAGGACCCGGGAAGGTCTTCGCGGGGACCGGGCCGGAGCCCGGCCCCAGCTACTCCTCTTCGGTGGTGGAGTTACCGAGTGAGGCCAACCAGCCGGCGGGATCCTCCGGCAGACCGTCCTCATATGAACTACCGGAGCCATCACCACCGAGCATGCCACCCAGGCTGGCGACGGTGGTCGCACCGGGCAGCGACGGCTGGAGTGCCTGGTAACGGGCAGCACCGGTTCCTGCCGGGATCAGCTTGCCGATGATGACGTTCTCCTTCAGCCCCCTCATGAAGTCGGAACTGCTGCGGATGGCGGCGTCGGTAAGGACCCGGGTGGTCTCCTGGAAGGAGGCCGCCGACAGCCACGACTCGGTGGCCAACGAAGCCTTGGTGATACCCATCAGCTCGGCCCGACCCTCGGCGGGACGCTTCCCGGCTGCCACGAGCTCCTTGTTGATGTCCCGGAAGGTCTGATCGTCGATCAGGGCGGCGGGAAGGAAGTCGGAGTCGTTAGGTGCGACGATCCGCACCCTCCGCAGCATCTGACGGACGATCATCTCGATGTGCTTGTCGTGGATCTCCACACCCTGCGACTTGTACACCTCCTGGACCTGATCGACCAGGTACTGCTGGGTGGCACGAACCCCCCGGATATCGAGGACTTCCTTCGGGTCCAGCGGACCTTCGGTCAGCTGGGTACCGGCCTGGATCTCCTCACCATCCCGGAATCGCAGCTTGGCGAAACGGGAGATCGGATAGGCGACCTCGTCGTCACCGCTGGTGACGACGATGCGGCGGCCTTCCTCGTCATCCACCATACGGGCGACCCCAATGCCCTCGTACAGGACAGCATTCCCCTTCGGAGTGCGCGCCTCGAACAACTCGACGACACGGGGGAGACCGTGTGTGATGTCCTCACCGGCCACACCACCGGTGTGGAAGGTACGCATGGTCAGCTGAGTACCGGGCTCACCGATCGACTGGGCGGCCATGATCCCCACGGCCTCACCGATCTCAACGGTCCTGCCGGTGGCCAGCGAGATCCCGTAGCAGGTCTGGCAGACGCCGCCCCGGGTGTCGCAGGTGAGCGGTGATCGCACCCGAACCGACTCGAGCTCGGCGTTCTCGATCGCCTGGAGCGCCTTCGGTCTGATGACCACCCCGGCACGCAACTTCTCGTCGTCCTCGGTGGCGACCAGCGTCCGGCCTTCCTTGACATCATCGGCCAGAACCCGGCCGTAGATCCGGGACCGGAGGTTGCGGATCTTCTGACCACGCTCGTCGATCACCCGGATCACGATTCCGCGATCGGTCTGGCAGTCTTCCTCGAGGACGATCATCTCCTGGGAGACGTCGACCAGACGACGGGTCAGGTAACCGGAGTCGGCGGTGCGGAGCGCGGTGTCGGCCAGACCCTTGCGGGCGCCGTGAGTGGAGATGAAGTACTCGAGAACCGACAGACCCTCACGGAAGTTGGCGATGATCGGCCGCGGGATGATGTCGCCCTTCGGGTTCGCCACCAGACCACGCATACCGGCGATCTGACGGAGCTGCATCATGTTTCCGCGGGCTCCCGAACCCACCATCATGTCGAGGGAGTTGAACCTCTGTTCCTTCAGGCTCACCTTCATGGCGTCGGTCACCTTCTCGGTGGCCTCCGTCCAGATCTCGATCAGCTCCTGGCGACGTTCGTCGTCGGTCACCACACCCTTGGCGAACAAGTTCTGCACCTTCTCGGCGCGCTCCTCGTACTCAGCCAGGATCTGGGGCTTGTTGGAGGGAGTGCGGACGTCGTCGAGGGCGATGGTCAGGCCCGCCTTGGTGGCGTACTTGAACCCGAGCTCCTTGATGGAGTCCAACGTGTTGGCCACCACGGTGCGCGGGTAGCGATCGATGATGACCTCGATAAGGGTCCGCAGGTCGGACTTGACGACCACCGCGTCCACGAAGGGGAACCCTTCGGGGAGAGCCTCATTGAGCAGCACCCGACCGAGGGTGGTCTCGACCAGCTGATCCGACGGCAGCGGGGCTCCACCGATGAGTCGGGACTGAACGATCGGAAGCACATCCCGATGGAGTTCGGGGTCACCGGCCCGGTCACCGAGACGGATCTTGATCTTGGCGTGCAACGAAAGCTCACCGATCTCATGGGCCATCACCGCCTCGTCGAGGTCGGCGAAGTGGCGCCCGGTTCCGACTGCGTCGTCGACCACCTCGGAGAGGTAGTAGATGCCGATCACCATGTCCTGGGACGGGGTGACGATCGGTCGACCCGATGCCGGTGACAACACGTTGTTGGTCGAGAGCATCAGGATGCGGGCTTCGGCCTGAGCCTCCGCTGACAGGGGGAGATGGACGGCCATCTGGTCACCGTCGAAGTCGGCGTTGAACGCCTCACAGACCAACGGGTGAATCTGGATCGCCTTACCTTCCACGAGGACCGGCTCGAAAGCCTGGATCCCGAGACGGTGAAGCGTGGGCGCACGGTTGAGCAGCACCGGATGCTCCTGGATCACGTCGGAGAGGACGTCCCACACCTGGGGCTTCTGACGCTCGACCATACGCTTGGCCGACTTGATGTTCTGGGCGATGTCGAGATCGACCAGCCTCTTCATCACGAACGGCTTGAACAGTTCGAGGGCCATCACCTTGGGAAGACCGCACTGGTGCAGCTTCAGTGAAGGACCGACCACGATCACGGAACGACCGGAGTAGTCGACCCTCTTACCGAGAAGGTTCTGACGGAAGCGACCCTGCTTGCCCTTGAGCATGTCGGACAACGACTTGAGGGCACGGTTGCCCGGCCCGGTCACCGCACGACCACGACGACCGTTGTCGAAGAGGGCGTCCACGGCCTCCTGAAGCATCCGCTTCTCGTTGTTGACGATGATCTCGGGTGCGCCGAGGTCGAGGAGCCTCTTGAGACGGTTGTTCCGGTTGATGACACGGCGGTAGAGGTCATTCAGGTCGGAGGTGGCAAAACGACCACCATCGAGCTGGACCATGGGACGGAGGTCCGGGGGGATGACCGGGACTGTCTCCAGGATCATGTCCTCGGGACGGTTGTGACCCTCCCAGAACGGCTTGACCACCTTCATCCGCTGGGTGGCGCGCTGCCGCTTCTGCTGGGAGCCGCCGGCCAGATCGGCCTCGAGCTGCTCCATCTCTGCGTCCAGGTCGAGGCTGACCAGCAGCGCCTTGACCGCCTCGGCACCCATGCCACCTTCGAAGTAGTCGGCGTAGCGGAACCAGATCTCACGCCACAGCTGCTCGGATTCGACAAGCTGCTTCGGAGCGAAAGTCCTGAAGGTCTCGAAGGCATCCTCGATCAGCTCGACCTCACGGTCGGTCCGCTCGCTGCGGTCCTTGATCTCCTTCTCGACTTCCTT
>CAYNSP010000127.1:0-3988 GCA_964400035.1 uncultured Acidimicrobiaceae bacterium
AGAGGTAGCCAGACGGGCGAGTTCCTCCTGCTCGCGCCTGATGCGCTCTTCCTCCCGTCGCCTCTCCTCGTCCTCCCGCTGCTTGGTCGCCACCAGGACGTCGTAGAAGACCTGGGCCGAAGCAAGCTCCGCCTGAAGCTGGTTGGCCATAACCATCAACTCGCCGAGAAGGTTCTCCTGTTCGACCGAGGCCTCGGCGAGACGACTGGACTGTTGGTCAAGCTGGTTCTGATAGCTGCGCAGCTGATTGATCAAACTCTCATCCGAACCGCTGACCCGACGCAGGTACTCGATTCCCGCCTGGTAACCGTCGTTGGAGCCCTGGATCAGCGGCATCATCGTCAGCCCGCTGGCACTCGCCATGTACATCTCCACGGCTACCTCCTCAAGCCGCTTCTGAGAAGCGGCGAGCTGGATCCGGGCGAAGTTGATCGACTCCTCGAGACCGGCGATCTCGTCTTCGAGTTGGTACTGACGTGCCCAACCCTCCTCGATCCGATCCCCCAGCATCTGGGCGTTGCTCTGGATCCGATCCACCTCGTCCCGAGCCTGACGTACGTCGTCTTCGGTCACCTGAGCAACCGCCGGTACGGCCATTGCGATGATGACCAATGCGGCTATGAACCTGGTGGCGCTGCTTTTCATGATGTGGGGAGGGCGATCAGCCGATCGTTTTCAAAGGCTATCCGGCCTTCCTCCCCGAGCAAGACAACATGGGCTCTCACCGATCGCGCCGCCAGCGGGTGGAGGGCCGGATCGACGTCCTGGTACACGGTTGCCACGACATCATCGACGGTATCGGCACCCGAGGCGATCACCTGATAGATCTGTTCGTGTCGTTGCAGACGATGGGCGAGATACCAATCGATCACGGCTTCGGCTTCGTCCATCTCCTCGCCATGTCCGGGGAGGAGACGTTCCAGACCCTGGCCCTGCAGCCGACGTAGCGAGTCGAGATACCGACCCAGGTCATCGACCATCACCGACGATCCGCCGATGATGTGGTCGCCGGTGAACAAGACCACTCCCACCCGGAAGCAGAGGTGGTCGGCGGCATGACCCGGTGTGTAGAGAACACTGAGTTCGAGGGAACCGTTGGTCAAGGAGCTTTCGTCGTCAAGCATGATGTCGGGGTCGAAGTCCGGCCCGGACCGATGACCCACAGCGGGAACGCCGAGAAGGCGCGCCAGCGGATTGGCGAGGGGGGCATGGTCGGAGTGGGTGTGGGTGACCAGGACGGCGGTGGGACGCCGGTCGCCGAGACGTTCCACGATCAGGTCGCGATGGTTCGGATCGATCGGACCCGGATCGATGATGCAGACCGATCCCGCACCGTCATCGAGCAGCCAGGTGTTGGTACCGGGACCGGTGAACGGACCGGGGTTGTTGGCGAGGATCCGCTCGGTCTTCACCGTTCGTCGGCCGACCGGTAGAGAGGAAGCAGGGTCCCGTCATCGAGACGGGACGGCTCGACCACCGTCTCACCATCGGTGCCTCGCGCCGCGGTGAAGGCGTCCTCGATCGAGGTCCTCCGGGACAGCCAACGCAGATGTGACATGGTGGGAAGAATCATGGCCCACGTCCCGTCTGAGGCCAAGCCCAGCGCCTCGGCCGGCGTGGCCCAGGCATGAGCGACCAACTCCACCCCATCGACTGACGCTTCGATACCCTCGGGCCCCTCCACCAGATAGAACATGGTGTCGAAACGCTGAGGGGCGATCGCCGGTGTCACCCACCGTGAGATCAGGACCAGCCCGGTTGGCGGACCGGCGTCGATGCCGGTCTCTTCACGGAGTTCCCTCAAAGCGGTGTGACGCAGGTCGATATCGGTTTCGTCGACGACCCCACCCGGGAAGACCATCAGATTGCCGAACATCCCCCGGTCGTTGCGTTGGACCATGAGGACTTCAAATGGAGGTCGTCCCCTGCGGAGGACGATGATGCTTGCGGCCGGTCGGATCGGAGCCGGGATGTGTTACCCGCCGACCACAGACACGTTGCGGCGTTCAACCTCGGTCAGGCCACCCCAGATCCCGAAGGGCTCACGGATGGTCAGAGCATGCTGATAGCAGCTCTCCCGGACCGGACAGACCCCACAGATTGCTTTCGCCTTGAGTTCACGCCTTTCCCTCTCTTCCTTCCGCTCGAAAGTCGACGGAGGAAAGAAGAGGTACGCATGGTTTCCACGGCACAGTGCCCGCAGCTGCCAATCATCCTTTGGGGACAATTTGCTCCTCCCGCTTACGACACGGCGAACCTAGCGACCGTCTTATCAACCTTCAAGGGCGAATTTGCGCGGACGGGGGCTTAGTTTTCGCGGTCTGCCGGTTCGACTTCGAGGAAAAGACCGTCGACACCGGTCACCACGACAGGCGCTCCCTCGGTCAATCCGGCCTCGCGATGGGCGGTTGCACGCCACCTCGCCCCGTCGACCTCGACCAGACCGTCGGGGTCGAATTCGACGAGGGCCGTGCCCCGGGTGCCCACCAGTGACTCCCGACCGATGGTGCTGGTAGAGAGTCGGGCACGCTGCACCGTGGGCATGGCCAGCAAGTAGAAGAACAGGACCGCAAGCATCGAAAGAAGGATCAGCCACCACCTCGGATCGATCTGACCCGCACCGTCGACCATCCACAAGCCACCGGCGAACACCAACACGGATCCGAGGACGGTTCCGATGACCTTCTGTCCGCTCTGATGCGCCCAGGTGAGGGCCAGCCACCCGGCCAGGATCAGTCCGACCGCCCACCACCTCGTAGGTAGTACCGAGAGACCCCAGCCGCCGAGGAACAGCGACACCGCCCCGACGGCGGCGGCGACACCGGGGCCCAGGGCGTAGAACTCGAAGACGACCACGGTCAGGCCCGCCACCAGGAAGAAGAAGGCCGCCTCCGGTGTCACCGCGAGCCTGAAGAAGCGGTCGCCGAATCCGGGTTTGATGAATGTCGGAGGAATTCTGGAGAGGGGATCACCCGGAGTTCGGAGTGTCTGGACGACGACCCGACCGGAGGCAGTATCGAACTCCTTGCCGTCGAGGGCGATGATGTACTGGAACAACGCCGGCTCGAGGGCCATCCCCTCCCACTCGCTGGCATCCAGGATCCGGTCACGCCCGATCCGGTCCTCGATCTGACGGTCTTCTCCGATGACGACTGGATCGATCAGCCCCCATCGAGCCCCATCGGCCACCGCCCGCTGACTCCCCGCCTCGGCCAGCAGCACCACCCCACCGAACGCTTCGGCTGGTGCCGGGCCAACCCAGGTCGCCACGGGGATCGGGGGGTTGGCGATCAGAGCGAGGAGATGATCGAACTCCGCCCCGTCGAGGACGGCCTTCGAGTCGAACTGGAGCAGAACCATCTCCTGGCCCAGGTCGGCCGCCCTCCCGATCGAATCCGCCACGAACCTGAGGGCGCGGGAGTCCAACGGACCGCTGACATCAACGATGTCGATTCCGCCCCCATCACCGCTGCGGCTACAGCCGGCGAGAAGGGCCACCGCAAGGAGGAGAAGTGCCATACGACGCACGTCCCGACATTACGACCTGTGAGGGGATCAGACGAGTTCAGACCCACCATCGGGAGCAGGTATCGTCAGCTCATGTCGAAACTGGTTCTGGTCGCCGACGCCGGTTGGGTGGTCAATGAGGTGGAGGCGGCCCTGGCGGTCGACGGATGGCAGGTGCACGTCCTCAGCGACCCGAAAGCCGTCGTCGCCACGGTCAACGAGATGCGACCGGACGCCGTGGTGGTGGACATGCAGGTGGGTAGCCAGGGCAGCATGGCGGTGGTCCGTGCCATCCGACAGAGCGCCGATCTACGACCCAGGCTGGTGATGCTCCTCGATCGAGCGGCTGACACCTTCATCGCCCGCCGCTCGGGTGCCGATGCGCACGTTCTCAAACCGATCAGTGCTTACGAATTGAGACGGGCATTGGCGGCCCACGATGAGGAGGAGTGAGGATGATCCCCCATCTGGACCGCTCCAC